>NZ_JBPGXG010000005.1:0-68349 GCF_056755255.1 Monashia sp. HAY1-5C
TCCGTCGTCGGCAGCGTCAGATGTGTATAAGAGACAGCTCTCGCATCGTCCGAACCTCGGCGTTTCGAGTCGGAACTGTCCGAAATGTTCGTAAACTGGATCGACCCACCAGCCCCACCGATGGAGTGCCATGACCGCGCCTGCCGGCGACCACGTCTTCGCCAGCGACGGACCGGTTCGCGTCCTCGTCGCCGACGACGACGCCGACATCCGAGACCTCGTCGAGTTCAAGCTCGTCCAGGCCGGCTACGCCGTGGAGGCGGTCCCGGACGGCGCGTCCGCGTGGGAGTCCTTCGAGGCCGACCCGCCCCAGCTCGTCGTGCTCGACGTCATGATGCCGGGCCTGTCCGGCATCGACGTGCTCCGCAAGATCCGCGAGAGCGACCACCCCGGTGTCCCGGTGCTGCTGCTCAGCGCGAAGTCCCGGGACTCCGACGTCGACACCGGGTTCGCGGTGGGTGCCGACGACTACGTCATCAAGCCGTTCAGCCCCCGCGAGCTGCTCCATCGCGTCAACGGCATGCTCGCCCGGGCCCGGTGAGGGCGCACTCGTGGTGACCATCGGCGCCCACCTGCTGCTCGGCGCCACGATCGCGGTCCTGGCCACCTGCCTGTTCCTCGTCCTCGTCGTCGTCGCCGTCCGGTCGCGCCGGCTGGGCCGCCAGAAGCGCGACGAGATGCTCCTCGCGCCCCTGCGCGGGCCGCTCATCGTCGTCGCGTCCGGCGAGGACCACGACGGCTCGGCCACCGAGCAGCTGACCTGGGCAACCGGGGTCACCCGCGACGTCCTGGACGAGGTCGTCGTCGACCTGCTGACGAAGATCCGCGGCCTGCCCGCCGAGCAGCTCGTGCAGGTGCTCACCGCCCACGGCGCCGTCGAGCGCGCCAAGGCCGACCTGGGCCACCGCTCGCTCGTCCGCCGGGCCAAGGCGGCCCAGATGCTCGGCCTGGCCGGCGGCCCCGACGCGGTGTCGCTCCTCGTCGAGGCCCTCGGCGACAGCACGGTCCAGGTGCGCAACAGCGCCGCCTACGGGCTCGGCCTCATCGGCGACGCCTCCGCAGCCGCTGCGGTGCTCGCGGCCACCGGCGCCGACAACGGCGGCATCCCCGCCAGCACGTCGGCCGAGACGCTCCAGTCGATGGGCGTCGGCATCTCGGGCGTCCTCGGCGCCGCCTTCGAGGACGACGCCGCGCGGACCCGCATGGTCGCCGCCCACGTCACCGGCGACCGCAGCTTCACCCGGGGCCTGCCGGCGCTGCGCCGGCTGCTCGCGACCGACCCCGACCTCACCGTCCGCGAGACGTGCGCGACCGCGATCGGCCGCCTCGGCCGCGACGAGGACGTCGCCGTGCTCGCGCGCCACGTGGCCGGTGACGAGCCGCTGTCCCTGCGCCGGGCCTGCGCCGCGGCGCTCGGTGACCTCGGCGAGGCAGCCGCCGTGCCGGTGCTCGCCACGTTGCTCGACGACCCCGACCCGCGCCTGGCCGAGATCGCGGCCTCCGCGCTGATCGGGCTCGGCACGGACGGCCACGCCGCGCTCGCCGGCCGGGAGGACACCCCGCCGGTCCGCGCCGCCCGCACCGTGGCCGAGCTCCAGCGGGCGTCGGCGTGACCGGCGTCGTCGAGGGCGTGCGCTCGGCCGTCGTCTGGCTCATGGACCTCACGAGCATCCCGATCCTCGTCTACTTCCTCCTCATCAACACCTCGCTCGTCGTCCTGATCGCCTTGGCCTACCTCGAGTTCCGGGCCCAGGAGCGCCGACGCGCGACGGCCGTGCAGTGGCAGGGCGCGGGCCTGGCACCGGGCGTCTCGCTCCTCGTGCCGGCCTACAACGAGGAGGCCGGCATCGTCACGGCGGTCAAGTCGTTCCTCACGCTGCGCTACCCGCGGCACGAGGTCGTCGTCGTCGACGACGGCAGCACGGACGCCACCTTCGAGCGCCTCCGGGAGGCGTTCGACCTCGTCGAGGTGCCCCGGGTCCTGCCGCACGAGGTGCCGATCCGGGCGCGTATCCTCGGCGTCCACGTGCCGCGCGACGGCCGCACCCGCCTCGTCGTCGTCCGCAAGGAGAACTCCGGCCGCTCCGAGGCCATCAACGTCGCGATCAACGCCGCCACCGAGCCGCTCGTCGCGATGATCGACGGCGACTCCGTCCTCGAGCCCGACGGCCTGCTCCACGTCACGCGTCCCTTCGCCGACGACCCGACGCGCATGGTCGCCACGGGCGGCGCCATCCGCCCGGTCAACGGCAGCCGCGTCATCGCCGGCCGCATCGTGCGGGTCGAGATGCCGCAGACGTGGCTGCCGCGCATCCAGCTCGTCGAGTACCTGCGCGCCTTCCTGCTCGGCCGCACCGGCTGGTCGCGGCTGGGCTCCCTCATCCTCATCAGCGGGGCGTTCGGGCTCTTCCGTCGCGACGTCGTCGTCGAGGTCGGCGGCCTCGACCCGGACAGCATCGGTGAGGACTTCGAGCTCGTCATGCGCATCCACAAGCGCCTGCGCGACGAGGGGCGCGACTACCGCATCGAGTTCGTGCCGGAGCCGGTGTCCTGGACCGAGGTCCCGGTCACCGCGAAGGTGCTGCGCAACCAGCGGCGTCGGTGGCACCGGGGCCTCTGGGAGACCCTCTGGGCCTACCGCTCGATGCTCTTCCGCCCCAGGTACGGACGCGTCGGCTGGGTGGCCCTGCCCTACTACTGGCTCTTCGAGCTGTTCGCGCCGCTGCTCGAGCTCTTCGGGATCGTCATCGTCCCGCTGGCACTGCTGCTCGGGGTCGTCGACATCCCGTTCGCGCTCCTGTTCCTCGTCCTCGCCTACGGCTACGCGGTTCTCGTCACGCTCGCGGCCATGCTCGTCGACGAGTGGGCCTTCCACAAGCAGGACCGGTGGCAGGCGCTCGGCCTCACGGTCGTCGCGTCGGTCCTCGAGAACGTCGGCTACCGCCAGGCGACCGTCTGGTGGCGGCTCGAGGGCTGGTGGGCGAGCCTGCGCGGCAAGAAGCACGTCTGGGGCGTCATGACGCGGACGGGCTTCGACGAGGGTCCCGCGTGAACGTCGGGCTGCGGCCCTTCACGCGCAGCTCCGTCGGCACGCAGATCCGGATCTTCGTCGGCATCATCGTCGCGCTCGTCACGGCCGGCGCGGTGGTGTCCGTCGTGACGATCCAGATGCAGAGCCAGTCGGTCCGGGCACTCACCCTCGTGTTCGAGCCCGCCAACGACGCCAACAACGACGTCGTCCTGTCGATGACCCAGGCGCACGGCGCGTGGCAGCTGGCCGCCGTCGGCCGCCCGCCGACCCTGCCCGCCGACGGCTACCGTTCGACCGTCCAGGCCGACCTCGACCGTCTCCTCGAGGCCATCCGCCAGCCGGAGCTGCCCCGGGAGGACGTCGCCGGGTACGAGCGCCTCGCCGCCGCGCAGCGCCAGGCGGCCACCCGGTGGTTCCAGGAGGTCGAGCGCGCCGAGGCCGTCCGGGGAGCCGGGGCAGCGGTGCCACCGGCCACCCAGGCCGTCGTGGAGGGCGCCTACTCGACGTTCCTGGGCGCCAGCACCGCCCTCGGGGTCCAGGTGCTCGGTGACCGCAACGAGGCGCGCATCGACTCCCGCAACGGCACGAGCCTCGCCTCCGACGTCCTCATCGGCGTCACCGTCGTCGTCGTCCTCCTTCTCGTCGCGGCGGGGTTCGGCATGGACCGCGCGGTGGGGCGGCCCATCGCCCGGCTGCGCGAGGTCGTGCGCCGCCAGGCCGAGGACGACGTCATCGCCATGGCCAACCAGGAGGAGGGCGCGCTCGAGGTGCGGATGCTCGCGCGCGACTTCAACGACCTGACCCGCGCCAACGCCCGGCTCGTCGACCAGCAGGCGGCCGTCCTCGAGATGCAGGAGCTCGTCCTCGACGTCGGGCGCCGGGTCCGGGCGGCGAGCGATGTCACCGAGGCGCTCCAGCGGGTGTGCGCCCGCCTCGGCGTCGGGCTCGGGGCGGACCGCGTCCTGCTCTACACCCTGGCCGACGACGGGCAGAGCATCGAGGACCGTCTCCAGTGGTGCGCCGGTGACCTGCCGGACCTGCCCCCGCTGCCGCGCTCGCTCGCCCAGCAGATCGGGACCGTCAACGACGAGCTGCGCCGCGATGCCGGCTTCTTCGACCTCGGCGACCTCCTCGCGCACGAGGCCTACCAGGACGAGCGCGCCCGCGCCTTCCACCGGGCCACGGGCGCGCGGTCGCTGCTCATGCTTCCCGTCGGCACCGGGGGCCGCGGCCTCGGCATCATCGCGATCATGATGGTCGACGGGCCGCGCCGCTGGCACCGGCACGAGATCCAGGCGGCACAGCAGTGCGCCGCCATCGCCGCCCAGTCGATCATCACCCTGCGCCTGACGCTCATGCAGGAGGAGCAGGTCCGCCGCCTCACCGAGCTCGACCGGCAGAAGACCGACTTCATGGCCACCATCAGCCACGAGCTGCGCACGCCCCTGACGTCGATCTCCGGCTACCTCGAGCTGCTCACCGACGGCGACTTCGGTGACGTCAGCCAGGGCCAGCACGTGGCCCTGGAGATCATCGGGCGCAACGCCACGCGCCTGCGTGGCCTCATCGAGGACCTGCTGGTCCTCAACAAGATCGAGGCGAGTGGCCTGCAGTCCGTGGCCGAGGACGTCGCGGTCGCCGACCTGCTCGCCACCGTGGCCGAGACGATGGAGCCGGTCGCGGTCGCGGGCGGTGTCGAGCTCGTCTGCCACGCCGTGGCGCAGGACCTCGTCGTGCACGTCGACCGTGGCCAGCTCGAGCGCGCCCTCATCAACCTCGGCTCGAACGCCGTGAAGTTCACGCCCGAGGGCGGGCAGGTGGTCCTGTCGGCCGAGCGGGCCGGCGACTCGACGATCGTGTCCGTGCGCGACACCGGCATCGGCATCCCGGCGGCCGACCTCGCCCGGCTGTCCGAGCGGTTCTTCCGCGCCGGCAACGCGACCGCCGCCGCCATCCCGGGCACGGGGCTGGGCCTGGCCATCGTGCGCGCCATCGTCGAGGGACACGGCGGCGAGCTCGTCATCGCCTCGGTCGAGGGGGAGGGCACGACGATGCAGGTGGTCCTGCCGGTCGCCCAGCCCGCGCACCTCGACGTCCTCGCGGACGCCTGACGCCGGCGATCCCGGCGGCCCCGCGGCACTCCGTCGGCACCGCGTCGGCACCGCGACGGCACCGCGACGGCACCGCGTCGGTACTGCTCCGGAGGCACGGCCGCGGCGGGAATGCCGACCGCCCGGCACGCGTTTGGGAGGACGTGTGCCCTTCTGGCACACTCTTCCTTCGGACCGGTTCACGGCAGAGCGACCCACCAGGGTGGCGAGCGAGGACACCGACCCGGCCGACAACCTCGAGGAGACGATTGTGAAGAAGGACCTTCACCCCACCTACGTGGAGACCACGGTCACCTGCACCTGTGGCAACACGTTCACGACCCGCAGCACCGCGACCTCCGGCCAGATCTCGGCCGACGTGTGCTCCCAGTGCCACCCGTTCTACACGGGCAAGCAGAAGATCCTCGACACCGGTGGCCGCGTGGCCCGGTTCGAGGCCCGGTACGGCAAGAAGGCCGCCAAGTAGGTCTCCCGCACGCCGGCCCCGCGACGTCCGTCGCCGGGGCCGGCGTTCGTCGTCCTCGGCACTTCAGAGCCCACGCCACCGACCAGGCAGGAGAGCCCGGTGCTCGACTCCGTGCAGTCCGTCCTCGACGAGTACGCCGACCTCGAGACCCGCCTCGCCGACCCCGGCGTGCACACCGACCAGGACCTCGTCCGGACGCTGAACAAGCGCTACGCGGCCCTCGCCCCGACCGTCGCAGCGGCGCGCGCGTGGCGGTCGGCCCGTGACGACCTCGATGCCGCGCGCGAGCTCGCGGCCGAGGACCCCGGCTTCGCCGACGAGGTCCCGGCGCTCGAGGCGGTCCTCGCCGAGGCCGAGGAGCACCTGCGCCGGATGCTCGTGCCCCGCGACCCCGACGACGACCGCGACGTCATCCTCGAGGTCAAGGCGGGGGAGGGCGGCGACGAGTCGGCGCTGTTCGCCGGCGACCTGCTGCGCATGTACCTGCGCTACGCCGAGCGGCGGGGCTGGCGCACCGCGGTCGAGGATGCCACCGAGAGCGACCTCGGCGGCTACAAGGACGTCCGCGTCTCGATCAGGACCAGGGGTACCCCCGGCCTCGGGGAGGGGCCGTGGGCGCGGCTCAAGTACGAGGGCGGCGTCCACCGCGTCCAGCGGGTCCCCGTGACCGAGAGCCAGGGCCGCATCCACACCTCCGCGGCCGGCGTGCTCGTCATGCCCGAGGCCGAGGAGGTCGAGGTGAGCATCGACCCGAACGACCTGCGCATCGACGTCTACCGGTCGAGCGGCCCGGGCGGCCAGAGCGTCAACACGACCGACTCGGCCGTGCGCATCACGCACCTGCCCACCGGCCTCGTCGTGTCCTGCCAGAACGAGAAGTCGCAGCTGCAGAACAAGGAGGCCGCCATGCGCGTCCTGCGGGCGCGGCTGCACCAGGTCGCGCAGGACGCCGCCGACGCCGAGGCGTCCGCGGCGCGACGCTCGCAGGTGCGCACGGTCGACCGCAGCGAGCGCATCCGCACGTACAACTTCCCTGAGAACCGCATCTCCGACCACCGCACCGGTTTCAAGGCCTACAACCTCGACGCCGTCCTCGACGGCGACCTCGACCCGGTCGTGCAGTCCGCCCTCGACGCCGACGAGGCCGCCAAGCTCGCCGCCCTCGCCGAGGGGTACGGAGGGTGACCGACCTGCGCACCGGCGTCCGGGCCGCGGCGCAGGCGCTCGCGGACGCGGGGGTGCCCTCGCCCGAGGCCGACGCGCTCGAGCTCGCCGCCCACGTGCTCGGGCTCGACACGGGCGAGGTGCGCCGGCAGATGGTCCTCGGCGGCACGAGGCTGCCCGACGCGTTCGAGCGGCTCGTCGAGGAGCGGGCCGCGCGGGTGCCGCTGCAGCACCTCACCGGCCGCGCGCACTTCCGCCGGCTGACGCTGTCCGTCGGGCCGGGCGTGTTCGTCCCGCGCCCCGAGACCGAGGTGCTCGTCGAGCTCGCGCTCGCCGAGATCGACCGTCTCCTCCTCGCCACCGCCCCTCCTCCTTCTCCTCCTCCTCCCGCTCCTCCTCCCGCTCCCGCACCGAACGAGTCGTTCGGTGCCGAAAGCGCCGGTGCACCGACGCGTCCGGGCCCTGCCGACGCGTCCGGGACCGAACGAGTCGTTCGGGTCGTCGACCTCTGCTCGGGGTCGGGCGCCATCCCGCTCGCCGTCAAGGACGAACGGCCCACCGTCGCCGTGCGGGCCGTCGAGCTGTCACCGGAGGCGCACGCCTGGTCGGTGGCCAACCGGGACCGGCTCGGTCTCGACGTCGACCTCGTCCGGGGCGACGCCTCGGGCCCGTGCCTGTCCGACTGGGAGGGCGGGGTCGACGTCGTCACCGTCAACCCGCCCTACATCCCGCTCGGCCAGGTGCCGCTCGACCCCGAGGTCCGCGACCACGACCCCGCTCTCGCGCTCTACGGCGGTAGCGAGGACGGGCTGGCCATCCCGCTCGCCGTCGCACGCCGGGGCGCCGACCTGCTGCGCCCCGGTGGCCTGCTGCTCGTCGAGCACGCCGACTCGCAGGGGATCAGCCTCCCCGAACGGCTGACCCGCACCGGGCTCTGGGTCGAGGTCACCGACCACGAGGACCTCGCCGGCCGGCCGCGGGTCACCACCGCCCGCCGCGCCTGACGCGTCTGACCCGCCTGACGCGTCAGCCCCGCACCGAGCGCGACCCACTCCGCTGGGTCGGGCGGCCGGATCCACACGACGTTCGGCTTCGTCCGGGCGGGTCTCGCCGGTTCGCTCCGGCCGCTCGGCCCGACGCGCGGGCGCGCGGTCCGAACGCGCCGCCCGCGCGCACGGGACACGTCGCGGTCCGCGTCGGTGCCACGACTAGGCTCTGCCGGGTGAGCGAGCGCTACGACTGCACCGACCCCGACGGCCGCGCCGAGGGCATCCCCGCCGCCGCGGCGGCCGTGCGACGCGGCGAGGTCGTGGTCCTGCCGACCGACACCGTCTACGGCATCGGCTGCGACGCCTTCGACGCCAACGCCGTGGCCTCCGTGCTCGCCGCGAAGGGCCGCGGGCGCGACATGCCGCCGCCGGTGCTCATCCCGACCGCCCGGACCGCGCAGGGGCTGGCCACCCAGGTGCCCGACTACGCCAACCGCCTCATGGAGCGGTTCTGGCCCGGTCCCCTCACGGTCGTGCTCAAGGCCCAGACGTCGCTGCACTGGGACCTCGGCGAGACGAACGGCACCGTGGCCCTGCGCGTGCCCGACGACGAGATCGCCCTCGACCTGCTCGGCGACATCGGACCGATGGCCGTCACGAGCGCCAACACGACCGGGGACCCCGCGGCGCGGTCGGTCGACGAGGCGCAGGCCATGCTCGGCGAGTCCGTGGCGGTCTACCTCGACGGCGGCCCGACCGAGGGCGGCGCTCCCTCGACCATCGTCGACTGCACGGGGGAGGTCCCCGTCACCCTGCGCCTCGGCGCCATCCCGCAGGCCGACCTCGACGCGGCGCTCCTGCCCCAGGAGCCGCCCACCGACGACGCAGGAACCGACATCGTCGCCAGCGTGGACGTCCCCGACGCCGACACGGCCGACGTCCCGGACGCCGGCGAGCCCGTCGGCGAGGTGCCGCCCGACCCCACGCCGGACCCGAGCGCCGACCCCACCGAGCACGGACGCGGTGCCGCCGCCCACGGCTCGACGGCATAGAGTTGGTCCGCGCTCGCACCAGTGCCCCGCACGGAAACCCGCACCGAAACCCGCACCGAAACCCGCACCCTCCGGAGATGCCCCATGGCTGACGACACGACGTTCTACGGCTCCGACTTCGGCGCCCTCCAGTCCTTCGACCCGGACATCGCGGGGGTGCTCCTGTCCGAGCTGGACCGCATCCGCGGCGGCCTGCAGCTCATCGCGAGCGAGAACATCAGCTCGCCCGCGGTCCTGACCGCGCTCGGCTCGACGCTGTCGAACAAGTACGCCGAGGGCTACCCGGGGCGTCGCTACTACGGCGGGTGCTCCGAGGTCGACAAGGCCGAGACGATCGCCATCGAGCGGGCCAAGGAGCTGTTCGGCGCCGACCACGCCAACGTCCAGGCGCACTCCGGCGCCTCCGCCAACCAGGCCGTGTACGGGGCGTTCATGAAGCCCGGCGACACCCTCCTCGCGATGGCCCTGCCGATGGGCGGCCACCTCACCCACGGCGCCAAGGTCTCCTTCTCCGGCAAGTGGTTCGACGCCGTCCCGTACGGCGTCGACAAGGAGACCGAGGACATCGACTACGACGAGGTCGAGCGCCTGGCCAAGGAGCACCGCCCCAAGGTCATCTGCGCGGGCGGCTCGGCCATCCCGCGCCTCATCGACTTCGAGCGCTTCCGCGCCATCGCCGACGAGGTCGGGGCGATCCTCTGGGTCGACGCGGCCCACTTCATCGGGCTCGTGGCCGGCAAGGCGATCCCGTCGCCGGTGCCCTACGCCGACGTCGTCACCTTCACGACGCACAAGGTGCTGCGCGGCCCGCGCTCGGGTGCGCTGGTGTGCAAGGCCGAGCACGCGGCGGCCCTGGACAAGGCGGTGTTCCCGATGATGCAGGGCGGTCCGCAGATGCACACCATCGCGGCCAAGGCGGTCAACTTCAAGGAGGCCGCGAGCCCCGAGTACGCCCAGTACGCCCAGGACGTCATCGCCAACAGCAAGCAGCTCGCGCAGAGCCTCAAGGACGTCGGCATCCGTCCCACGACCGGCGGCACCGACACGCACCTGTCGCTGCTCGACCTGCAGGGCATCGGCGTCACCGGCAGGGACGCCGAGGCTCGCGCCGACGCGGCCGGCATCGTCCTGAACAAGAACGCCATCCCCTTCGACCCGCAGAAGCCGAACATCGCCTCGGGCATCCGCGTCGGGACGCCGTCGGTGACGACCCAGGGCATGGGCCTGGAGGAGATGAAGACCATCGCCCGCCTGATCCACACGTCGGTGACCCAGGGCGACGCCGACCCGGACCACCCGGTGAGCAAGGAGGTCCGTGCCGAGGTCACCGACCTCGTGACGCGCTTCCCCGCCTACCCGCGCTGACCGTCCGCGGTCGGCGCCCGAGCGAGGGTCGGTAGGTGCACGAGTACGTCCTCGTCCTCATCGTGGCCGCGGCGGTCACGTACGTCGCCACACCCTTCGTGCGCAGCCTCGCGGTCGCGACGGGCGCCTTCACGGCCGTCCGGTCGCGCGACGTCCACACGACGCCGATCCCGCGGCTCGGGGGAGTGGGCATCTACATCGGGTTCGTCGCGGCGGCGCTCGTGGCGCGGGCGCTGCCCTACCTCGGCACGCTCTTCTCGACGAAGCAGATCATCGGCGTCGTCGTGGCCGGCGGGATCGTCTGTCTCCTCGGGGCCTTCGACGACATCCGCGAGCTGGACTGGATCACCAAGCTCGCGGGGCAGATCCTCGCGGCAGGCCTCATGGCCTACACCGGGGTGCAGCTGCTGTCGCTGCCGATCTTCGGGACGACGATCCTGCCGACTCCCGTGCTCGTGCTCTTCACCGTCATCGTCGTCATGGTGTGGACCAACGCGGTCAACTTCATCGACGGCCTGGACGGCCTGGCCGCGGGTGTCGTCGGCATCGCCGCGCTCGCGTTCTTCATGTACAGCTACATCGTGTCCCGCTCGTTCGTGCCGGCCAACGTCTTCTCCACGGCGACGTTCATCTCGGCGGCGCTCGTGGGCGTGTGCGCCGGCTTCCTGCCGCACAACTTCCACCCGGCGCGCCTGTTCATGGGCGACTCCGGGGCCCTGACGCTGGGCCTGCTCCTCTCGGCGGCGACGATCGCGCTGACGGGCAACGTCGACCCCGGGCAGGTCAGCGGCAACGAGGTGACGGCGGCGTTCCTGCCGATCATCGTGCCCCTCGCGGTGCTCCTCCTGCCGCTGCTCGACATGGTCCTCGCCATCGTCCGGAGGACCCGCGCCGGCCAGCGGCCCTGGCACGCCGACGCGATGCACCTGCACCACCGCATGCTGCGCATCGGTCACGGCCACCGCCGGGCCGTGCTCATCCTCTACCTGTGGGCCGCGATCGTCGCCCTCGGGTCCGTCTCGTTCGTCATCTGGGACGGCTGGCGACCGCTCGTCGTCGTCGGCGCGGCCGCCGTCGCCGGTGTCGTGCTCACGGTCTGGCTCCCGCGGTGGAGGCCCTCCGAACGCTTGTGATAGCATTCACAAGCACCTGAGGGGAGTCTGAGAAGGACGCTCCCCGGGCCGCGGATCGCCTTGCCCCACACGGCGATCGAGCACCAAGCGCCCGTTCGCAGCCCACTCGCCCCCGCCGACCAGACGCACCAGGCAGGTCCACCGTGAGCACCACCCCGGCCCGCACCGCATCACAGTCCGATGCGTTCGCGCAGCTCCTGCGCGGGTCGCTGCCCCCGACCCTCGTCGCCGGTGTCGTCTGCGTCCTCGTCGGGCTGTTCTCCAGCCCGAAGGCCGCCTGGTCGGCCGCCATCGGGGCGGCGCTCGTCGTCTTCTTCTTCACGCTGACGCTGCTCGCGATGCGCTACACGGCCCACCTCGCACCCACGATGGTCATGATCGTCGTCATGCTGACCTACACCTTCAAGGTGCTCGTCCTCGCCGTCACCCTCTTCGCCCTCCGCGACGTCACGTGGGCCTCGGGGTACGCCATCGGGGTGTCCGTCACCGTCTGCGCCGTCGTCTGGCTCTTCTTCGAGATGCGTGCCTACCGTCACCTGCGCATCTTCGCCTTCGACCCCACGACCGACGTCGGGTCCGAGGCCGCGTCCGATGCCCCCGCAGACCGCCCCTCGACGCCGCCGCGGGAGCCGCGTGATGAGTCGTGAGCAGGGAGGTCACCATGAGCACCCCACCGACACCGCCACCCGGTCCCGAGCCCGAGGAGCCGACGCGTCCGCCCACCGCGGCGGAGCAGGAGGAGGAGGCGCGCGAGCGGGTCAACGCCGTCAACCGGCGCGAGGCCGACTCGGCCTGGCGATCCGTGGCCTACCTGCTGACGGGGCCCCTCGTCTACGGCGGCCTGGGGGCCCTCGCGGACCACTGGCTGGGCACGTCGTGGCTGGTCGGAGTGGGGATCGTCGGGGGGATGGCCCTGTCGCTCTACCTGATCTGGTTCCGATACGGTACCCATTGAGCCAGGCGGACCCCGCGTCGCCAGCCGGCGCGACGCCGCCCGGCCCGCCGAGCAGCACGCGCAGCACGAGGGCCTGGCACCCCACCACCCCAACCGCGGGACCTCACCCCGTGCCGATGACCGGTGTCGTCGGCCGAGCAGCCCAGAACGTACGAAGGAGTAACCCGTGAGCATCGTTGCCGCCGCACCGTCGGACTTCGAGGCGCCTGGCGTCGGCGAGTTCTGGCAGCCGCTGATCGGTGACGGCGCGTGGGCCATCACCCGTCCGATGCTGCTCATGGTCGTGTCCGGCCTGCTCATCGCCTGGTGGCTGCTCGCGACGACGCGCAAGAAGGCCATCGTGCCGAGCCGCGGCCAGATGGCCACGGAGGCCGTCTACGGCATGGTGCGCAACGGCATCGCCAAGGACCTCATCGGGTCCAGGGAGTTCCTCAAGTTCGTCCCGCTGCTCTTCTCCCTGTTCATCATCATCCTGGTGAACAACCTGTTCGGCGTCGTCCCGCCGTTCAGCTACCCGACGATGAGCCGCATCGGCTTCCCGATCGCCCTGTCGCTGCTCGTGTGGGTCATCTTCCACGTCGTCGGCATGCGCAAGCACGGTTTCGTCGGCTACTGGAAGTCGCTCGTCCCGGCGGGTCTGCCCAAGGGCATGATCGTCCCGATCTTCATCCTCGAGCTCATCACCGACCTGTTCACGCGGCCCGTCACGCTGGCGCTGCGACTCTTCGGCAACATGTTCGCCGGCCACATCCTCATCGTCCTGTTCATCACGGGCGGCTGGTACATGCTCACCAACGGCGGTGTGCTCGTCGTCGCCGGCGGGGTCACGTGGATCTTCGCCTTCGTCATGACCCTGTTCGAGCTCCTCGTGGAGTTCCTGCAGGCCTACGTCTTCACGCTGCTCGCCGCGCTCTACATCGGCGGCGCCCTGGCCGACGAGCACTGACGGCCGCACGGACAGCTCCACCAGCTCCACCCGCTCGACCGTTCCACCCCGACGCTTCACCCAGCCCCGTTGGTAACCGCCAGCGGGACCGACAAGAAGGAAATGGAATCAACATGACCGGCAACATCGCCATCCTCGGTTACGGCCTCTCCGCCATCGGCCCCGGTATCGGTGTCGGCCTGATCTTCGCCGCGTACATCAACGGCGTCGCCCGTCAGCCCGAGGCCCGCGGCATGCTCCAGCCGATCGCCTTCCTCGGCATGGCCATCACCGAGGCCCTTGCCATCTTCGGTATCGCGCTCGCGTTCGTCTTCAAGGCCTGACGCCCGCACGGGCCACCAGCTCGTCGACGCTCCGTACGTTTTCTCTAGGAGACCCGCATGCATGCAGTGACCATGACCGCCGAGAGCGGTGAGGGCGGCTTCTGGGCCACCGCGGCACCGATCATCCCGCACCCGCTGGAGTTCCTCTTCGGTCTCGCGGTGTTCGCGATCCTCTACTTCGTCGTGAAGCAGAAGGTCGTGCCGCGCCTGGAGCAGATCTACGCCGAGCGCACCGCGGCCATCGAGGGCGGCATGAACAAGGCCGAGGAGGCCCAGGCCCAGGCCCAGGCCGCCCTCGAGCAGTACCAGGCCCAGCTCGTCGAGGCCCGCGCCGAGGCCGCCCGCATCCGTGAGGACGCCAAGGCCCAGGGCGCGCAGATCATCGCCGAGATGCGCGAGCACGCCGCCAGCGAGGCAGCCCGGATCACCGACACGGCGCACAAGCAGATCGAGGCCGAGCGCCAGCAGGCCCTCGTCTCGCTGCGTGGGGACCTCGGCCGCATCTCGACCGAGCTCGCCGGCCGCATCGTCGGTGAGTCGCTCGAGGACGAGACCCGCCAGAAGGGCATCGTCGAGCGTTTCCTGGCCGAGCTCGAGTCGGGCGACGTCGTCCGTGAGAAGGTCGGGGACCGCTGATGCAGGGATCCTCACGCGCAGCAGCGGCCGCGAGCCGCGACGCGTTCACCGGCGCGCTCGTGGCCGGTGCCGACCGCTCGCGGTTGGCCGAGGAGCTCTTCGCGGTCGTCGCCCTCCTCGACGGCAACGTGACCCTGCGTCGCGCCGTCGCGGACCCCTCGCGGGAGGGGGCCGAGAAGTCCTCGCTCGTCGAGCGGCTGCTCGCGGGCAAGGTGAGCGCCGAGGCGCTCGTCGTCCTCAAGGGCGTGGCCGCCCAGCGGTGGAGCTCCGAGCGCGACCTGTCCGACACCCTCGAGCGCTACGCCGTCGAGACGGTCATCGCCGAGGCCGAGACGGCCGACCGCGCCGACCGCGTCGAGGACGAGCTCTTCCGGTTCGAGCGGATCGTCGCCGCCGACCCCGCACTGCGCACCGCGCTCACCGACGCGTCGGCCCCGGCCGAGCGCCGGTCCGCGCTCGTCGCGACGCTCCTCGAGAGCAGGGTTGCCCCGGAGACGCTCGTCCTGGCCCGCCAGGCCGTCGTGTCGCCGCGCGGACGCCGCTTCGACCGCACCGTCGAGAGGTACCTCGAGACCGCGGCCGCCCGTCGGGAGCAGCAGACCGCGACGGTGACGTCCGCGGTCCCGCTCGGCGACGGCGACCGCGAGCGCCTCGCCGCCGGCCTCTCCGCCATCTACGGCGGCAAGGTCCACGTCAGCACCGTCGTCGACCCCCGGGTCCTCGGCGGCGTCAAGGTCGAGATCGGTGACGAGGTCATCGACGGGACCGTCATCCGCAAGCTCGACGGCGCACGTCGCGCCATGGGCGCCTGAGGCCCACCACCAGCTGTGAACACCCACCGGCCCGCAACCCCGGGTCGAAACCGAGGAGAAGATCTGACATGACGGAGCTTTCGATCCGTCCGGAGGAGATCCGGGACGCACTGGACTCCTTCGTCCAGTCCTACGAGCCGGGCGCGGCCTCCCGCGAAGAGGTCGGTCGCGTCACCGACGCCGGTGACGGCATCGCCCACGTCGAGGGTCTGCCCTCGGCCATGACGAACGAGCTGCTCCAGTTCGAGGACGGCACGCTGGGCCTCGCGCTCAACCTCGACGTCCACGAGATCGGTGTCGTCGTCCTCGGTGACTTCGCCGGCATCGAGGAGGGCCAGACCGTCAAGCGCACGGGCGAGGTCCTCTCGGTCCCCGTCGGCGACGACTTCCTCGGCCGCGTCGTCGACCCGCTCGGCAACCCGATCGACGGCCTGGGCGAGATCAAGTCCGAGCAGCGTCGCGCGCTCGAGCTGCAGGCCCCGACGGTCGTCCAGCGCAAGTCGGTCCACGAGCCGCTCCAGACCGGCATCAAGTCGATCGACGCCATGACGCCGATCGGTCGCGGCCAGCGCCAGCTCATCATCGGTGACCGCCAGACCGGCAAGACCACCGTCGCCATCGACACGATCATCAACCAGAAGCGCAACTGGGAGTCCGGCGACCCGGACCAGCAGGTCCGCTGCATCTACGTGGGCATCGGCCAGAAGGGCTCGACCATCGCGTCGGTCCGCGGCACCCTCGAGGAGGCCGGCGCGCTCGAGTACACGACGATCGTCGCGTCGCCGGCGTCCGACTCTGCCGGCTTCAAGTACCTCGCGCCCTACACCGGCTCGGCCATCGGCCAGCACTGGATGTACCAGGGCAAGCACGTGCTCATCGTCTTCGACGACCTGTCCAAGCAGGCCGAGGCCTACCGCGCCGTGTCGCTGCTGCTGCGCCGCCCGCCGGGGCGCGAGGCCTACCCGGGCGACGTCTTCTACCTCCACTCCCGGCTGCTCGAGCGCTGCGCGAAGCTCTCGGACGACCTCGGCCACGGGTCGATGACCGGTCTGCCGATCATCGAGACGAAGGCCGGTGACGTGTCGGCGTACATCCCGACCAACGTCATCTCGATCACCGACGGCCAGATCTACCTGCAGGCCGACCTGTTCAACGCCAACGTTCGTCCCGCCATCGACGTGGGTGTCTCGGTGTCGCGTGTCGGTGGTGCGGCGCAGATCAAGGCGATGAAGTCCGTCGCCGGTCGCCTCAAGCTCGACCTCGCGCAGTTCCGTGCCATGGAGGCCTTCGCGATGTTCGCCTCCGACCTCGACCCCGCCTCGCGAGCGCAGCTCGCCCGTGGTGCGCGCCTCGTCGAGCTGCTCAAGCAGCCGCAGAGCAACCCGTACCCGGTCGAGGAGCAGGTCGTCTCGGTGTGGGCCGGTACGACCGGCAAGCTCGACGACGTCGCGGTCGAGGACGTCCGCGCCTTCGAGACCGAGCTGCTCGAGACGCTGCGGCGCGACGGCAAGATCCTCCAGACGATCCGTGAGACGGCCAAGCTCGACGAGGACACCGAGGCGGCGCTGAGCACGGTCGTCGACGAGGTCAAGTTCACCTTCCGCGGCACCGGTCGTGAGGGCCTCGAGCCCGGCACCGAGGACGTCGAGGAGCTCGACGACGACGCGATCGCCCAGGCCAAGATCGTCAAGAACAGGTGACCCCCTCCGGGACGCCGCCCCGTCGAGCCGCGCCCGGCGCGGGCCTCGCGGACGGCGTCCCGGAACCGGGCCGGTCCACGTGACGGCGCCCGACCCCGAGCCCTTCGACACCCCCAGAGACCAAGAGAGGCGGAGCACATGGGAGCGCAGATGCGGATCTACCGCCAGCGCATCAAGTCCGTCCAGTCCATCAAGAAGATCACCAACGCGATGGAGCTGATCGCGGCCGCCCGCGTCGTCAAGGCCCGCCAGAAGGCGACCGAGGCGATGCCGTACACGATCGCGCTGACGCGCGCCGTGAGTGCGGTCGCGACCAACACGAACGAGGACCACCCGCTGACGACGCAGGCCACCGAGGCCCGGCGTGCCGGCGTAGTCATCGTCACCGCCGACCGCGGGCTCGCGGGCGCCTACTCGGTCGCCGCCATCAAGCGCAGCGCCGAGCTCATCGCCCACCTGCAGGGCGAGGGCATGGAGGTCGTGCCCTACCTCGTCGGGCGCAAGGCCGTCAGCTACTTCAAGTTCCGTCGGCGCGAGTACGCCGCCGAGTGGACCGGCTTCTCCGACGCCCCGACGTTCGAGAACGCCAAGGAGATCGCCGACCGCATCACCGCGGACTTCCTCAAGGACCACGCCGAGGGCGGCCACGACGAGATCCACGTCGTCTTCACCCGCTTCCGCTCGATGGTCCGCCAGGAGCCGCACGTGCTGCGGCTGCTGCCGCTCGAGGTCGTCGGTGCCGACGAGGCGGGCGACGACGACAGCGGTATCGACTTCTCGGTCAACCGGTACGAGGAGGGGCAGATCCCGCCCGAGTACTCCTTCGAGCCGAGTGCTGCCGAGGTGCTCGACCTGCTGCTGCCCAAGTACGTGCGCAACCGCATCTTCACCGCGCTCCTGTCCTCGGCCGCGTCCGAGCTGGCGGCCCGCCAGCGCGCGATGAAGTCGGCGACCGACAACGCGTCCGAGCTCATCAAGAAGTACGAGCGGCTCGCGAACCAGGCCCGCCAGGCCGGCATCACCCAAGAGATCAGCGAAATCGTGGGCGGTGCGAACGCCCTCGCCGACGCACAGAAGTAACGCCCACAGGTAAGGAAACAGACCAATGACGGCAACTGTCAGCGACACCGCCGCGACGGCTCCGGCCGCGGGTGGCGTCGGTCGCATCTCTCGTATCATCGGCCCGGTCGTCGACGTCGAGTTCCCGGCCGACGCGATGCCGGAGCAGTACAACCTCCTCACGACCGAGGTGACCCTCGCCGGCGAGACCAAGGCCATCAACCTCGAGGTCGCCCAGCACATCGGCGACAACATGGTCCGTGCCATCTCGCTCCAGCCGACCGACGGTCTGGTCCGCGGCTCGGCGGTCCAGGACACCGGTGGCCCGATCACGGTCCCCGTGGGCGACGTGACCCTCGGCAAGGTGTTCAACACGACCGGCGTGTGCATGAACCTCGCGGAGGGCGAGACCCTCGATGTCAAGGAGCGCTGGGGCATCCACCGCAAGGCCCCGGCCTTCGACCAGCTCGAGTCCAAGACCCAGATGTTCGAGACGGGCATCAAGGTCATCGACCTGCTGACCCCGTACGTGCTGGGCGGCAAGATCGGACTCTTCGGCGGTGCCGGTGTCGGCAAGACGGTGCTCATCCAGGAGATGATCGCCCGCGTCGCCCGCGACCACGGCGGTGTGTCGGTGTTCGCCGGTGTCGGTGAGCGCACCCGTGAGGGCAACGACCTCATGGTCGAGATGGAGGAGGCCGGCGTCCTCGGCCAGACCGCCCTCGTCTTCGGCCAGATGGACGAGCCGCCGGGCACGCGTCTTCGCGTCGCGCTGTCGGCCCTGACGATGGCGGAGTACTTCCGCGACGTCCAGAAGCAGGACGTGCTCCTGTTCATCGACAACATCTTCCGGTTCACGCAGGCCGGTTCCGAGGTCTCGACCCTCCTCGGCCGCATGCCGTCCGCCGTGGGCTACCAGCCGAACCTCGCCGACGAGATGGGCACGCTCCAGGAGCGCATCACGTCCACGCGTGGCCACTCGATCACCTCGATGCAGGCGATCTACGTGCCGGCCGACGACTACACCGACCCGGCCCCGGCCACGACGTTCGCGCACCTCGACGCGACGACCGAGCTCTCGCGTGACATCGCGTCGATGGGTATCTACCCCGCCGTCGACCCGCTGTCCTCGACCTCGCGCATCCTGGACCCGCGGTACATCACGCAGGACCACTACAGCACCGCGGTGCGCATCAAGTCGATCCTCCAGCGCAACAAGGAACTGCAGGACATCATCGCGATCCTCGGTATCGACGAGCTGTCCGAGGAGGACAAGATCCTCGTCAACCGCGCCCGTCGCATCCAGCGGTTCCTGTCGCAGAACACCTACGTCGCCAAGCAGTTCACCGGCATCGAGGGCTCGACCGTGCCGCTCGCCGACACGATCGAGGCCTTCACGAAGATCGCCGACGGCGAGTACGACCACGTCGCCGAGCAGGCGTTCTTCATGTGCGGTGGCCTCGACGACGTCGAGCGCCAGTGGGCGGAGATCCAGAAGAATCTCTGACTCCTGTGTCAGTCTGACCGCATGTCTCGTTCGACCCGAGGACGGGGAGGCGCCCACTGGGCCCTCCCCGTCCGACGTTGGGGGCCTGCCCTGTTCGCCGTCGTGCTGGCCGCGGCGGCGATCTGGCGTGCCCGGTACGGGGTCGACTTCTCCGACAGCTCGCACGCCGTCGAGCTGGCACTGCGCCTCGCCCAGGGTGACCTGCCCTTCCGCGACGAGCTGAACATCCAGGTCCTCGGCGCCTGGCCCGCCGTGCCGTTCGTCTGGCTGTGGACCCACACGGTGGGCATCGAGGGACTCGTGCTCGCCTCGCGGGTCTTCTACGTCCTGCTCGGACTCGGGTGCGGCGTCGCGTCGTGGCGGGCGGTGTCACCGCATCTCGGCCGTGGCACCGCCGCGGCCGCCATCGGCGTCGCGCTCATCCCCGCGGCCTACAACCAGCAGGTCGTCTCCTACAACACGACGCCGGCGATGGCCTACCTGCTCGCCGTGTGCGCCGGTGGGGCGGCCGTGACGCGGCGGTCGCTGCCGTGGGGGGTCGTCGCCGGGGCCGCGGTCGTGCTCGGCGCCCTCGCGCACCCGGTCACCGCGACGGCTGCGGCAGCGCTGCTCGCGGTGCTGCTCCTGCTCGCGCGCGGGAGGGGCCTGCTCGGGGTCGGGGCCGGTGTGGTGGGCACCGCACTAGTCGTCGTCGTCGTGGCGCTCGGCGTCTGGGGGCTGCCCAACATCCGCGAGACCCTCGTGTTCACCGACGACTACCAGGCGACGCGTGCGCCGCGGGAGACGCGCATCGGCCGCTGGCTGGGGTTCCTCGGCGGAGAGCTGGACCATCGTCTGGCGGTCACCGCTCTCGTCCTGGCCGTCCTGGCCGTGGTGTTCTCGGCCGTCCCGGTGCTGCGACGCCTCCGCGGTGTGCTCGTCGTGGCGGCCGTGGCGGCGGCGTGCGTCGAGGCCTTGCTGCGCGGGTCGTCGGGCGCGACGTACTCCGTCGTGTCCTGGCTCAGTGCGGTGCTCGCCACGGTGCTCCTCCTCGTGCTGCTGGCTCCGGCCGTGGCCGCGGCGGTGTCCCGGCGCGGGACGACGGCCCGCATCCTCGTGCTGGGGCTGGCCCCCACCGTGGTCGGCATGCCGTTCGTGGCGGGCTTCACCTCCTCGGCGCCGCTCTGGGGCGCCACCGGTGCCGTCATCGCGCCCGGCCTGTTCGCCGTGACCGTGGCGACGCTCGCGTGGATGTCGGAGCACGGACGCGTCGTCAAGGCGGCCCTCGCAGCGGTGCTCGTCGCGGGCCTGGCGACGGTGCACGCCGCGAACAGCTTCCGCGACGGGACCCCGGGCCCGCTCGTCGCGACCGTCGCCGACGGCGCCTACGCGGGCCTGCGCACGACGCCGGAGCGTCGCGCCGTCATCGAGGACAACGAGCTCGCGCTCAGTCTCTGCGCCCGGCCGGGCGACGGCGTCCTCGCCTACATCTACCCGGCCGCCTTCCTGCTCGGCGACGTGCGGTTCGCCACACCGATCACGTGGCTCGACTTCTTCGGCGAGAGCAACACCCACGTGCTCGCCTGGTACCAGCGGACCGGCCGCCTGCCGCAGTGCGTCGTCGCCGCCAGGTCGTACTGGCCCGGTTTCGGGCACGGCCGTTACCTGCGCGAGCCCGACCCCCTGCGCACGTGGGTGCAGGCCCACTACCGCCTCGTGACGCAGACCACGCAGATCGTCGTCCTCGAGCGTCGCACCTGACGAGACGCCGGGCATGTCGCGGGTACGAGCGGTGTTGACTTGAGTGGATTTCCCGTCAGCGCCGACGAGTTCAACCACCCTCGAGACGGAAGGACCCATCCGTGAGCACGTCCACCCCGCAGGCCCCGCGACATCGCGTCGTCGTCATCGGTTCGGGGTTCGGCGGACTCTTCGCCACCCAGCGCCTCAAGCGGGCCGACGTCGACGTGACGCTCGTGGCCCGCACGACGCACCACCTCTTCCAGCCCCTGCTGTACCAGGTCGCGACCGGCATCCTGTCCGAGGGCGAGATCGCGCCGTCGACGCGTGAGGTGCTGCGGCGTCAGGACAACGCGACGGTCCTGCTCGGCGACGTCACCTCCATCGACCTCGAGGCCCGCACGGTCACCCACACGACGGTCGGACGCGAGACGGTGACGCCGTACGACTCGCTCGTCGTGGCGGCCGGCGCAGGGCAGTCGTGGTTCGGCAAGGACGAGTTCGCGCGGCACGCGCCGGGCATGAAGTCGATCGACGACGCGCTCGAGCTGCGCGGGCGCATCTTCGGCTCCTTCGAGCTGGCCGAGCTGGCCTCGACCCCGGCCGAGATCGAGCGCCTCATGACCTTCGTCGTCGTCGGCGCCGGCCCGACCGGTGTCGAGATGGCCGGACAGATCGCCGAGCTCGCGCGGCGCACGCTGCGTCGCGACTTCCGGCGCATCGACCCGACGAAGGCCCGCGTCATCCTCCTCGACGCCGCCCCCGCGGTGCTCGCCTCGTTCGGTGAGAAGCTCGGGGACCGGGCCGTGCAGCGCCTGACGTCGATGGGTGTCGAGGTGCGTCTCGGGGCCAAGGTCGTCGGTGTCGACTCCACCGGCATCGAGGTCGAGCACGAGGACGGTTCTCGGGAGCGCATCGAGTCGGTCTGCAAGGTGTGGGCCGCCGGCGTCAGCGCCTCGCCGCTCGGGCAGCAGCTGGCCGACCAGACCGGTGCCGAGCTCGACCGCGCGGGCCGGATCGCCGTACGACCGGACCTCACCCTGCCCGGGCACCCCGAGGTCTTCGTCGTCGGCGACATGATGGCTCTCGACAACCTGCCGGGCGTCGCCCAGGTCGCCATCCAGGGCGGGCGCTACGCCGCCGACCAGATCACCCGGCGGCTCGAGGGCAAGGAGCCCAAGGGGCCGTTCGAGTACTTCGACAAGGGCTCGATGGCCACCATCTCGCGGTTCTCGGCGGTGGCCTCGGTCGGCAAGGCGCAGTTCAGCGGCTTCATCGCCTGGGTCCTGTGGCTGGCCGTCCACCTCGTCTACATCATCGGGTTCAAGCACCGCACGACGACCCTGCTGCACTGGGTCGTCAGCTTCCTCGGCCGGGGACGCTCCGAGCGCACCGTCACCGAGCAGCAGGTGTTCGCCCGGCAGGCGATCGCCGACCTCGGAGCCGACTTCAGGCCCGAGCTGCCACGCCTGGCCAAGGACCGACCGCACGAGCAGGTCGCGGCCGCCGAGGCAGCCGAGAGCTCCCGCTGAGCAGAGCGGCGAGGCCCCGACCGGTGGACCGGTCGGGGCCTCGAGCGCGCTCAGGGCGCCTCGGCGGCGCGTCGGCGGCGCGTCAGCCGGCGCGTCGGCCGCGCGTCAGCCGGCGCGTTCAGGGGAGCGTCACGGGACGAGGCGCTCGACGGCCGCGCCGAGGCGGGGCAGGGCCGCGACCACGTGCTCCTTGGCCTTGCCCCGCAGCGTCCCGTAGACCTTCGCGGCGGCCGCGTGCGTCGTGCTCGCCGCCTTGGCGTCGGTGACGGCGAGGAGCGCGTCGGCCACGGCCTCCGGCTGGGCGGCCAGGTGCGCGCCGAAGGGCGTGTCGCCCTTGGTGGCCCAGAACGGGTCGAGGGCCGTGGCGAACTGGGGCAGCAGCCGGTCGGTGGCGCTGGGGACGAAGCCGCCGCCGAGCTTCTTGGCCGCGGCGTAGCCCGTCTTGACCGCGACGCCGCCGAAGCCCGACTTGTCGGCGACCTCGGCGTCGATGACGTCGGTGAGGGCCTCGACCGCCACGGGGCGGCGGGTCGGGTCGAGCAGGGCGTCGGACACAGCAGTGCTCATCAGGGGTGCTCCTCGGTGCAGGTCGTGGAGGGTGGAGGTGTCGCTGCGAGGGTGGTGCCGCGCGAGGGACGGGTGCGCTCTCACGGGCCGACCTCGCGTACTGAGCATCCTTGCAGAGGCACTAAACTGCCAGGCACACCCCCACGATCCGGAGGAAACGTGAGTTCGCTCAAGGTTGAGATGGTCGCCGCCGACCGAAAGGTCTGGGAGGGCGAGGCCAAGTTCGTACGCGCCCGGTCCATCTCGGGCGAGCTGGGCATCCTGCCAGGCCACACGCCACTGCTCGGCGTCCTCGTCGAGGGTGAGGTGTCGATCGACTCCCTCGACGGCGAGCGCAGCACCGTCATGGTCGACGGCGGCTTCCTGTCCGTCGACTCCGACGTCGTCACCATCGTCGCTGAGCACGTCGACGCGTCCTCGCTCCAGACGTCGAGCCACTGAGGTCAGCGCGTGCCGTCCGTTCTCGTCTCCACCGAGATCGCGATCGGCACGCTGCTCGCCCTGGCGGTCGTCGTCCTCACGACGACCTACCTGCGCCGTCGCTACATCGCCCGTGGCCTGCAGCTGACCCTGTGCGGCCTGCGCCAGCCCGGCACGGCCAGCTGGCGCCTCGGTCTCATCCGGTTCGGTGACAACGCCCTCGAGTGGTTCACGCTCGGGGGCGTCTCCGTGCGCCCCAAGCGCCGCTGGGCGCGGCAGCGGCTGCGGATCGAGGCCCCCGTGCTGCTGACCGGCTCCGACTCGATCCCCCTCCTGCCGGACGCCAGCATGGTGCCCTGCACCGACGGCCAGGCCGGCTTCGAGCTGGCCCTGCAGGCCTCCGCCTACACCGCCCTGCGGTCGTGGCAGGAGGCCGCACCCCCGGGCTACAACGTCAACGTCGCCTGACCCCGGCCTCAGCGTCTGCCGCGGCGCTCGGGCTTGTCGACGCGGCCGCCCCCCGGCTGCCACAGCACGTCGCCGCCGATGGGCTTGTTGGCGACGCGGGCGAGGATGAAGAGCAGGTCGGACAGGCGGTTGAGGTAGGTCGCGGTCAGCACGTTGACCCCGCCGACGCCACGGGCCTCGCCCTCGCCGCCCGGCTCCACCCCGTGCGCCTCGACGGCCGCCCAGGCCGAACGCTCGGCCCGGCGGGTCACGGTCGTGGCCAGGTGCAGGTGCGCCGACCCCGGTGTGCCTCCCGGCAGGATGAACGAGCGCAGCTTCTCGACCTGGGTCAGGTAGTGGTCGCAGTCGGCCTCGAGGTCGTCGATCCACGGCTGCTCGACGCGCAGCGGCGGGTACTCGTAGGCCGCCCGCAGCGGCGTCGACAGGTCGGCCCCGACGTCGAACAGCTCGTTCTGGACCCGACGCAGCGTCGCGACGACCTCCTCCGTCAGGTCGCCGCACGCCAGGGCGACGCCGATCGCGGCGTTGGCCTCGTTCGCGTCGGCGTAGGCGTGCAGGCGAGGGTCGTTCTTGCTCGTCCGTGAGAAGTCGCCGAGGCTCGTCGTGCCGTCGTCGCCCGTCCGGGTGTAGATCCGCGTCAGGTTGACCATGGGGCCACTCTCTCACCGGGCGGCTGGGCCCACCCGGATAGGGTGCGGTGCGTGAGAGAGCGTTTCCGTGTCGTCGGCGGGGCCCGCCTCGTCGGCGAGGTCACCGTCCTGGGCGCGAAGAACAGCGCGCTCAAGCTCATGGCGGTCGCGCTGCTCGCCGAGGGTCGCACGACCCTGACCAACGTGCCGGCCATCGCCGACGTGACGATCATGGCCGAGCTGCTCCGGCGGCTCGGGGTCGACGTCGACTACGCGCCGGAGCAGAACCGGGTCGTCCTCGACGTGCCCGCCTCGATCGGCCACCGGGCCGACTACGAGCTCGTCCGGGCGCTGCGGGCCTCGATCTCGGTGCTCGGCCCGCTCGTGGCCCGCACGGGTCTGGCCGACGTGGCCGTCCCGGGCGGGGACGCCATCGGCTCGCGGGGCCTGGACCTGCATGCGGCGGCCCTGGAGTCCCTCGGCGCACGGGTCCACGTGACGCACGGCTACCTCGTGGCCGAGGCGCCCGACGGCCTGCGCGGCGCGGAGATCCGCCTCGACTTCCCGAGCGTGGGCGCCACCGAGAACGCGCTGACGGCGTCGGTCCTCGCGCGGGGCACGACGACGATCGACAACGTGGCCAAGGAGCCCGAGATCGTCGACATCGCCGAGATGCTCGTCTCGATGGGGGCCCACATCGAGGGGGCCGGCACGTCCCGCATCGTCGTGCACGGCGTCGACCGGCTCGCGGCCACCGAGCACGCCGTCGTCCCCGACCGCATCGCCGCCGGCACGTGGGCCTTCGCGGCCGCCACGACGCGCGGTGACGTCGAGGTCGTCGGGGGAGTGGCCGAGCACCTGCGCGTCCCGCTCGGCTCGCTCGCCGACGCCGGATGCCTCGTCGAGACGACCGACCGCGGCTTCCGGGTGGCCGTGGAGGCGGACCGACCGCGGGCCTTCGACGTCGCGACGCTGCCCTACCCGGGCTTCCCGACCGACCTGCAGCCGTTCGCGCTCGCCTACAACGTCGTGGCCGACGGCTCGGCGATGGTGACCGAGAACCTCTTCGAGGCCCGGTTCCGCACCGTCCAAGAGCTCGCGCGACTGGGCGCGGAGGCGCAGATCGACGGCCACCACGTCATGACCCACGGCGTCCCGCTCCTGTCGGGGGCGCCGGTGGAGAGCAGCGACATCAGGTCCGGTGCGGCCCTCGTCATCGCCGGGCTCGTCGCCGAGGGCGACACGCTCGTCAGCGGCGTCCACCACATCGACCGGGGCTACCCGCGGTTCGAGGTGGCCCTGCGTGCCCTCGGTGCCGACGTCACCCGGGAGCCGGACGACGCACCGTTCGAGTGAGACCCCGGGCGGTTCGCCGGACCTGCCCGGGTTCGTCCCTCGGGGGAGGAACCCGGACGTACCCACCTGCACGTCACGGACGTATTTTCTTGACCACTTCTTGACTCCTCAGGGCAACGTTTTCGGTACCGGGGCCGTCATCATGGTGACGGCAGCCGCGTTGAGAGGGGTCACGATGGCGCTGAACACCCAACGGAGGGCACCGGTCCGAGTAGTCGACGGGCCGGACGGGCACGACGTGATCATCGAGGGGCGACTCGACATCCACACCGTGCCCGACATCCGCGACGCCATCCACGCGATCATCCCCCAGGGGCGCGGCGACATCCGCCTGCACCTGGCCGACGCCGAGATCGGCGACGCCACCGGCCTCGGCGTCCTCGTCCACCTGCACCGGCGGGCCACCCGCGCCGAGCGTCGACTCCTGCTCGTCGACCCGAGCGACCGCACGACGCGGCTCGTGCGCGGGTGCCGGCTCGACCGCATCCTCGCGCCGCGTCACGCCTCGTCCACTGTGGCGCCTCTCACCGCCTGAGCGTCTCCCCGGCGCGAGGGGCCGCCGCTACCGTCGAGCCATGTCCTCGACGGAGAGCGCCCCGCCCGCACCCACCCGGCCGCAGCGCGACCGGCCCTGGGTCATGCGCACGTACGCCGGGCACTCGAGCGCGGCCGCCAGCAACGCGCTCTACCGCCGCAACCTCGACAAGGGCCAGACGGGCCTGTCGGTGGCCTTCGACCTGCCGACGCAGACCGGCTACGACCCCGACCACCCGCTCGCTCGCGGCGAGGTCGGCAAGGTCGGGGTGCCGGTCAGCCACATCGGGGACATGGCGGCTCTCTTCGAGGGCATCCCGCTGCGGGCGATGAACACGTCGATGACGATCAACGCGACGGCGATGTGGCTGCTCGCGCTCTACCAGGTGGCGGCCGAGCGGCAGGCGCAGGGGGCGGACGAGGACCCGACCGAGTGGGTCCATGCCCTCGCCGGCACGACGCAGAACGACATCATCAAGGAGTACCTCTCGCGGGGGACCTACGTCTTCCCGCCGGGACCCTCGCTCCGCCTCATCACCGACCTCGTCGCGTACACGGTGCGCGAGATCCCCAAGTGGAACCCCATCAACATCTGCAGCTACCACCTGCAGGAGGCCGGCGCGACCCCCGTCCAGGAGATCGCCTTCGCGATGTCCACCGCCGTCGCCGTGCTCGACGCGGTGCGCGACTCGGGGCAGGTTCCGGCAGAGGAGTTCTCAGCGGTCGTCGCGCGAATCTCCTTCTTCGTCAACGCCGGCGTGCGGTTCGTCGAGGAGATGTGCAAGATGCGCGCCTTCGTCCGGCTGTGGGACGAGCTGACCACCGAGCGGTACGGCGTCGCCGACGAGAAGGCCCGACGCTTCCGGTACGGCGTCCAGGTCAACAGCCTCGGGCTGACCGAGGTGCAGCCGGAGAACAACGTCCAGCGCATCGTCCTCGAGATGCTCGCCGTGACCCTGAGCAAGGACGCCCGCGCCCGTGCCATCCAGCTGCCGGCGTGGAACGAGGCGCTCGGCCTGCCGCGGCCGTGGGACCAGCAGTGGAGCCTGCGCATGCAGCAGGTCCTCGCCTTCGAGTCCGACCTGCTCGAGTACGACGACCTGTTCACCGGCTCCGTCGTCGTCGAGCGCAAGGTGGACGAGCTCGTCGAGGGGGCGAGGGCCGAGATGGCCCGCATCGAGGGGATGGGCGGGGCCGTGGCCGCCGTCGAGTCCGGCTACATGAAGTCGGCCCTCGTCGCGTCGCACGCCGAGCGGCGTCGCCGCATCGAGGCGGGCGAGGAGATCATCGTCGGCCTCAACCGCTTCGAGACGACAGAGCCCAACCCCCTCACCGCCGACCTGGGCACTGCGATCCAGACCGTCGACGCGTCCGTCGAGCAGGCGGCCGCCGACGCCGTGCGCACGTGGCGCGAGCAGCGTGACGCGGACACCGACGCCGCAGCCCGTGCGGTCGCGGCGCTGGAACGGCTTCGCGCCGACGCAGCGTCGGGCGTCAACCTCATGCCGGCCTCTCTCGAGTGTGCCCGCGCGGGGGTGACGACCGGTGAGTGGGCCGGCGCCCTGCGCGAGGAGTTCGGCGAGTACCGCGCTCCCACGGGCGTGTCCGGCACCGTCGGCGTCGGTGGCGCCGAGCCCGGTGACGACCTCGCGCGCGTGCGGCGGCTCGTGGCCCGCACCGGTGAGGAGCTCGGCGAGCGGCTGCGGCTCCTCGTCGGCAAACCGGGTCTCGACGGGCACAGCAACGGCGCCGAGCAGGTCGCCGTGCGCGCCCGCGACGCCGGCTTCGAGGTCGTGTACCAGGGCATCCGACTGACGCCGGAGCAGATCGTCGCCGCCGCGGTGGCCGAGGACGTGCACCTCGTCGGCCTGTCGATCCTCTCCGGCTCGCACATGGAGCTCGTGCCGGAGGTGCTGCGAGGCCTGCGCGAGGCGGGTGCCGGAGACGTGCCCGTCGTCGTCGGCGGCATCATCCCCGAGGCCGACGCCGCGGCACTGCGCTCGGCAGGGGTGGCGATGGTCTTCACTCCCAAGGACTTCGGGCTCAACGACATCATGGGCGAGATGGTCGGCGTCATCCGTGAGGCGCGCGGCCTGACCGCCGTCGAGGTCGCCCCCGCCTGACGCCCTGACCGTGGCCCCCACCTGGCGTAGCGTCAGGGCATGAGCGACCTGCAGTGTGCCGCCCGGATCGTCGTGGTCAACCCGCCCGGCCTGGCCGACGTCGGCTGGCTCGCCTCGGCGATCCACCTCGAGAAGGTCCAGGCGGTCTACGCCGCCGACGACGTGCCCGACACCGGCCCGGTGGAGTCGCTGGCCGACGACCTCGGCGTCCCCTCCCACCTGGCCCACGGCGACCTGTCCGACGGCTCCGAGGGCTTCAACGCGCTCGTCGACGTGCACCGCGGCGAGACCGTCGTCGTCGTGCGCGGGGGAGCGGACCCCGACCCGCTCCTGCTGCTCGTCGACGCCGACGGCGTGGCTCGCCAGCGGCTCGAGGGTCTGACGTGACACCGCTCGGTGCCGGCGGGCGAGGGCCGGCCGTCGGCAGCGGGGCGACGGTCGGCGACCTAGAAGAGGCGTGACTCGGCGTCGTCGATGCCCCTCAGGGCGTCGTAGTCGAGGACGACGCAGCGGATGCCGCGGTCCTCGGCGAGGGTGCGTGCCTGGGGCTTGATCTGCTGGGCGGCGAAGACCCCCGTGACGGGCGCCAGGTGCGGGTCGCGGTTCATCAGCTCGAGGTAGCGGGTCAGCTGCTCGACGCCGTCGATCTCGCCGCGTCGCTTGATCTCCACGGCGACGCTGGCGCCGCGGTCGTCCTTGGCGAGGATGTCGACGGGGCCGATCGCGGTCATGTACTCGCGGCGCACGAGCGAGAACCCGTGGCCGAGCGTGTGGATGTGCTCGGCGAGCAGGCGCTGCAGGTGGGCCTCGACACCGTCCTTGACGAGCCCGGGATCGACGCCGAGCTCGTGGGCGCTGTCGTGGAGCACCTCGTGGATGACCACGGTCAGGCGGTCCTCGGACCTGGCGTGCTGCACCCGCCACACCGCGACGGCGCCGTCGGCGGCCTGTGACTCGTCGGGGTCGACCTCGGCCATGGTGCACGGCGGCGACATCCAGTTGAGCGGCTTGTAGGACCCGCCGTCGCTGTGGACGAGGACCGAGCCGTCGGCCTTGACGACGAGCAGCCGGGTCGCGAGCGGCAGGTGGGCCGTCAGACGGCCGTCGTAGTCGACGCTGCAGCGGGCAATGACGAGACGCACCCGGTCACCCTAGGGCAGGACGACCGGCGTGGGCAGCGTCACCCCCGCGGTGGGTGTGGGTGTCCGTGCGGCTCTGGGAGACTTCGACCCATGGCTCGTGAGTTCACCAAGGTGGGTGTCATCGGACTCGGCACGATGGGCGCCGGCATCGTCGAGGTCTTCGCCCGCAACGGCATCGACGTCGTCGCGGTCGAGGTCACCGACGAGGCGGTCGAGAAGGGCCGTGGCGTCCTGCAGCACTCGACCGACCGGGCCGTGGCGCGCGGCAAGCTCACCGAGGCTGAGCAGGCCGCCCTCGTCGGCCGGGTCCACTTCTCCGCCGACATGGCCGACCTCAAGGAGTGCCAGCTCGTCGTCGAGGCCGTGCCCGAGAAGCTCGAGCTGAAGAAGGAGATCTTCTCCCGCCTCGACACGATCGTCGCCGACGACGCCATCCTGGCGACGAACACCAGCTCGCTGCCGGTCACCGAGATCGCGGTGGCGACGATCAACCCCAAGCGCGTCGTCGGCATGCACTTCTTCAACCCGGCACCTGTGCTCCAGTTCGTCGAGGTCATCAAGACCGTCATCACGAGCGACGAGACCTTCGCCGACGTCAAGGCGCTGGCCGAGCGGCTCGGCAAGAAGCCGGTCGTCGTCGGTGACAAGGCGGGCTTCATCGCCAACGCGCTGCTGTTCGGCTACCTCAACCACGCGGTGGCGATGTTCGAGAGCCGGTACGCCTCGCGCGAGGACATCGACGCCGCCATGAAGCTCGGCTGCGGCTACCCGATGGGCCCGCTCGCGCTCATGGACCTCATCGGCCTCGACACCGCCTACGAGATCCTCGACACGATGTACAAGCAAGGTCGCGACCGCCTCCACGCGCCGAGCCCGATCATCAAGCAGATGGTCACGGCCGGGCTCAGGGGCCGCAAGAGCGGGCGCGGGTTCTACACCTACGCCGAGCCGGGCAGCTCGCAGGTCGTCGACGACGCCCTGACGCCGGCGCCGGCCGAGACCTCCACGGCCGCGACGCGTCCGGTCCGCACGGTCGGCGTCGTCGGCTCGGGCACCATGGCCACCGGCATGGTCGAGGTCTTCGCCAAGGCGGGCCTGGACGTGACCTACGTCGCCCGGTCCGGGGCCAAGGTGGATGCCGTCCGCGCCGCGGTCGAGCGCAGCCTCGAGAAGGGCGTGCAGCGCGGGAAGCTCACCGAGGACGAGCGTGACGCCGCCCTCGGGCGCCTCCGGGGCACGAGGCGGCTGGAGGACCTCGCCGACGTCGACCTCGTCGTCGAGGCCGTCGTCGAGGACCTCACCGTCAAGCGCGCCCTGTTCGAGAACCTCGACGAGATCTGCCGCCCCGGCGCCATCCTCGCCACGACGACGAGCTCGCTGCCCGTCGTCGAGTGCGCCGCCGCGACGACCCGCCCGCAGGACGTCGTCGGGATGCACTTCTTCAACCCGGCCCAGGTCATGCGGCTCGTCGAGGTGGTGCACACGGTGTCGACGGCCGACGACGTCGTGGCGACCGTGCAGCAGCTGTGCCGCAGCATCGGCAAGCACCCCGTCACCTGCGGCGACCGCGCCGGCTTCATCGTCAACGCGCTGCTGTTCCCCTACCTCAACGACGCCGTGAAGATGCTCGAGGCCAACTACTCGACCGCCGACGACATCGACACCGCGATGAAGACCGGCTGCGGGCTGCCGATGGGCCCGTTCGAGCTGCTCGACGTCGTCGGGCTCGACGTCTCGCTCGCCATCGAGCGCGAGCTCTACCTCGAGTTCCGCGAGCGCGGCTACGCGCCGGCGCCGCTGCTCGAGCACCTCGTCACCGCCGGCTACCTCGGCCGCAAGACGGGTCGCGGGTTCCGCACGTACGCCTGAGACCTACGCTGGGTCCATGCCCTCGCGCCGTCGCCCCAGCAAGCACACGCGCGAGCACGTGCCGCTCGACGTGACGCGCATCCAGGGCGGGTCGACGCGGGAGGAGTCCTACGCCGGTGGCCGGTGGACGGTGCGGTCGGTGAGCGGGGCGTCGGCGACGCGTCCGTACCTGTGCCCGGGGTGCCAGCAGGACATCCCGCCGGGGGTGCCCCACGTCGTCGCGTGGCCGGCCGACGGCGTCGGCGGGGTCGGTGACCGTCGCCACTGGCACACGGGCTGCTGGCAGCGTCGCGACGCGCGGCCCTCCGGGAACGCCTACCGCTGAGCATCTCGGCTCGACGGGCCGGCCCTCACCGTCGACCACCGGACGAGTCGAAGGGGCTCAGGCGTCGAGGACCGGGGCGAGCTCGCGGGCCACGACCCGCAGGGGAGCGGTGTCGCGCTGGGCGCGGGCCAGCAGGATCGCGCCCTCGAGCGCGCAGAGCATGAGGGTCGACAGGGCCTCGGCCCGACGCCGAGGGCGGCCCAGGTCGACGAGGGCGGCGGTCAGCGGGGCGGCCCAGGTCTGCAGGGCGGCCTGGGCGGAGCGGCGGACACCATCGTTGGTGTGTGCGCAGTCGACGACCGCCCCCGCCACCGGGCAGCCGCGTTCGAAGTCCCGGGCCGCGAGGTCGGCGACCCAGTCGTCGACGACGGCCCGGAACAGGCGGCTCGGCGTCGGGCGCCGCAGCCGCCCGACGTGGTACTCGACGCGGGTGGCGGCCCAGGCGCCGGACCACTGCAGCGCCTCCGCGAGGAGCTGGTCCTTGCCGCCGGGGAAGTAGTGCTGGAGCGAGCCTCGCGGCGCTCCGGCGTCGGCGACGACCTGGCGCAGCCCGGTGGCCGTCACCCCGGCTCGGCGCAGGTGCTGTGCCGCCTCGTAGACGATCCGCTCGCGTGGCGCCGGCTGGTGCATGGGTCCTCCTGAGAGACGGCATCGTGCGCCGCAACTACTGGGAATCATGGGCAGGCCCATGGCGACGAACCTCCTGCGCGCGGGCCTGCCGCTGGTGGTGTGGAACCGCTCGCCGCGCCCTGCAGCGGAGCTGGCCGCCCTCGGCGCCGTCGTGTGCGAGTCGCCGGCCGCGGTCTTCGCCAGGAGCGAGGTCGTGCTGCTCATGCTCGCGAACGAGGAGGCTGTCGACGAGGTGCTGCGGCGCGGCACCCCCGCGTTCGACGCCGCGGTCGCCGACCGCACTCTCGTGCACCTCGGCACCACCTCCCCGCAGTTCTCCGCGGCCCTCGCCCGGGACGTCGAGCGTGCCGGAGGACGGTACGTCGAGGCGCCCGTCTCGGGCTCTCGCGTGCCGGCCGAGCGTGGCGAGCTCGTCGGGCTCGTCGCCGGAAAGGACGACGCCGTCGAGCAGGTCGAGCCGCTCCTGCGCCACCTGTGCCGCGCGGTTCTGCGCTGCGGCCCGGTGCCGAAGGGCTTGGGCACCAAGCTCGCCGTCAACCTCTACCTGTGCACGATGGTGGCCGGGCTCGCGGAGGCCCACCACCTCGCGGCGGCGATGGGTCTCGAGCTCGCGGCGTTCCGCCGGGCGCTCGATCTCGGGCCGATGGCGAGCGACGTGTCGACCCTCAAGCTCGCCAAGCTCGCCGACCGGGACTTCGAGGCCCAGGCGGCGGTCCGTGACGTCCACACCAACACCCGGCTCGTCGCCGAGGCGGCTCGCGCGGTGGGTGCGGTGAGCCCGCTGCTCGACGTCACCCGAGAGCTCTTCCGCGAGACCGAGGAGTCGGGCGCCGGGGCGCTCGACATGGCGGCCGTCGTCACCGCGCTCGAGGCGAGGGACGGGATCGGCCCCGCCTGCGGCGGCTCTCGCCCGAAGGAGACCTGATCCCGGGGGTGCCTCAGCCCGGCGGCCGGCTCACGAGCACCTGCTCGCGCAGGATGTCCGCGTGCCCGCAGTGCTGCGCGAGCTCGCGCAGGACGTGGAGGTGGACCCACCGCAGCGGCAGCGGCCCGAGCCGGTAGCCCGTGAGGACGTCGTCGAGACCGAGGTGTGCCGTGGCGCGCGCCGACGCCTCGCACGCCTTCCGGTGGGCCTGCACGACCGAGGCCACCGAGTCGTCGTCGCTGAGCAGGAAGGAGTCCTCCGACCGCTCCGGGATGCCGATCTCGGCGCGGGTGCGTCCGGTCAGGGCGTGGTCGAACCACACCTTCTCGACGTACGTCGCGTGCTTGACGAGGCCGAGCAGCGTCGTGGCCGACGGCACGAGCGAGCGCCTCGCCTCCTGCTCGCTCAGGCCCGTGAGCGTCTCGCGCAGGGCCGTGCGGTGCTCGTCGAGGAACCGCTCGCTCTGCTCCCGGGCCGGCGCGTCGATGACCTCGCGGACGAACGTCGTGGGCAGCGTCATGGCCCGAGCCTGCCACGTGACGGCACGCGAGGGGGCCGGTCCACCCCTGCGGTGGACCGGCCCCCTCGTGCGGGGACCGATGCGGCTTACTGGTTGCGGAAGCGGTTGATGGCCTCCTCGAAGCCGGCGCGCTTGTCGGGGTTCGTGACGCCGAGCCCGGCCTGCGGGGCGAGCGTCAGGACACCGACCTTGCCCTGGTGGGCGTTCTGGTGCACGTCGAGGGCAGCCTGCCCCACCTCGTCGAGCGCGTACGTCTTGCTCAGCGTCGGGTGGATGAGCCCGCGGTTGACCAGCTCGTTGGCCTCCCACGCCTCGCGGTAGTTGGCGAAGTGCGAGGAGACGATGCGCTTGAGGTTCATCCACAGGTAGCGGTTGTCGTACTCGTGCATGTAGCCCGACGTCGAGGCGCACGTGACGATGGTGCCGCCCTTGCGAGCCACGTAGACGCTGGCGCCGAAGGTCTCGCGGCCCGGGTGCTCGAAGACGATGTCGACGTCGTAGCCGCCGGTCAGCTCGCGGATGCGCTTGCCGAGGCGCTGCCACTCCTTCGGGTTCTGCTCGGTTCCGTCCTCGTTCCAGAACCGGTAGCCCTCGGCCGAGCGGTCGATGATGAGCTCGGCGCCCATGGCGCGGCAGATCTGCGCCTTCTCCGGCGAGGACACGACGCAGATCGGGGTGGCGCCACCGGCGAGGGCCATCTGCGTGGCGTAGGAGCCGAGACCGCCCGACGCGCCCCAGATGAGGACGCGGTCACCGAGCTTCATCGCGGCGCCGTGCTTGGAGATCAGCTGCCGGTAGGCGGTCGAGTTGACGAGCCCCGGTGAGGCGGCCTCCTCCCACGTCAGGTGGTCCGGCTTCGGCATGAGCTGGTTGGCCTTGACGACGGCGAGCTCGGCGAGGCCTCCGAAGTTCGTCTCGAAGCCCCAGATCCGCTGCTGCGGGTCCATCATCGTGTCGTCGTGGCCCTCGGCGTCCTCGAGCTCGACCGACAGGCAGTGGGCCACGACCTCGGTCCCGGGCTTCCACTTGGTGACGCCCGGGCCGACCCGCAGGACGACGCCGGCCAGGTCGGAGCCGACGACGTGGTAGGGCAGGTCGTGCCGCCGCGCGTACTCCGACGTCCGCCCGTAGCGCTCGAGGAAACCGAAGGTCGAGACCGGCTCGAAGATCGAGGTCCACACCGTGTTGTAGTTGATGGCGCTGGCCATGACGGCGACGAGGGCCTCGCCGGGGGCGAGCTCGGGGACCGGCACCTCGTCGATGTGCAGGGACTTGCGGGGGTCCTTGTCGCGGGTGGCGATCCCCTCGAACATGCCGACCTCGTCCTTGTGGACGGTCGCCCCCCGATAGGTCTGCGGGATCTCGAGGGCCGCGTAGGTCTCCCGGGTGCGGTCGCCGGAGAGGATGGCGTCGCGGATGGCCTGCATGTCAAAGGTCCTTACGTCGCAGCGTCATTGGTCACCTGGTTGCACAAGGTCCTGCTCGCCGTCGCCGGCTCGTGACCCGACGGTAGCCACGGTGCCGGAAGGCGGCGTCCCGGGTGAGACGCCCACCACAGGTGACCTGGGTCACGGGTCGCGCGGCCACTCACGCCTCGGCCCCGCCGAGCAGCCTCGAGACGGTGACGAGCTCGTAGCCGTCCGCGCGCAGGCGTTCGACGATGCGGGGGAGCCGCTCGATGGTGATGAGCCGGTCGGACGAGCCGGTGTCGTGGGCCAGCACGATGCTCCCGGGCCGCACGAGGGACGCGAGGTCCTCGACGATGCCGTCGGGATGGGCGGCGACGAGGTCCTCGCGGGCCTGCGCCGACCACAGCACGGTCGTCAGCCCGAGCTCGGCCGCCGCGAGCACGGCTGCGCCGCCGAGGTGGCCGTACGGCGGCCGGAAGAGCGTCGGCGCGACGCCCCACGCCGCCTGTATCGCCTCGCTCGTGCGGCGGATCTCGTCCCGGCACCGGTCGTAGCCGAGCCGGGCGAGGTCCCGGTGCTCGTAGGTGTGGTTGGCCAGCTCGTGGCGGCCCACGCTCGACCGGTGGACGACCGCGTGGTCGCGCACGTTGCGCCCGAGGCAGAAGAACGTCGCGGGCGCGTCGGCGGCCTCGAGCGCGGCGAGCACCTTCGGGGTCCAGTCGGGGTGCGGTCCGTCGTCGAAGGTCAGGGCGACGCGTCGCGCGGTCGGGTCCCCGCTCCACACGACGCTGCCGGACGCGACCCCCGGGGCGCCGCGGTCCGGGCGGACGCCGCTCGCGGGGCTGCCGTAGAACGGCAGGGGCGTGTTCTCGGCCAGCCGGTCGGTGACGGTCCGGGCCGACACCGCCCCCACCGCGCCGACCGCCACGCCGGCCCCGCCGGTGATCGCCCGCCGCCGCGAGATGTCCATGGCCGGATGCTACGGCGGCCGGATGCGAACCCGGCGTGGCGCCGTCGCGGCTCTGGCACACTGACGCCGCCACGAGAGGGGGCGGTGATGCGGCGGGTCGCGACGACGGCTGCGGCGGCGACGGCGGCCGCGGTGCTCTCGCTCGGCCTCGTGCTGCCCCAGGTCGTCCACCCGGAACCGCTGCCGACGCTGCGCAACGGGGCCGACTGGCGGGACCGGCCGCCCTTCGTCCCGGCCTCGCTGGGCAGCCGCCTCCTGCGCCCCGTGGAGGACGCCGCCTGGCTGGCGCGGGGCGGGGCGCCGCTCGAGCCGAGCCGGCGCCGTCTCGTCGCCGGTGCGCTCGCCGACCTGCACGGGCTGACCCGCGACACCGGGGCCGTGGCCGCCGGGCCCGACGCGCCGTGGGCCTACGCCTGGCCCCGCGACAGCGCCTTCGTCGCGGCGGCGTACGCCGTGTCCGGGCACGAGGACGACGCATGGCGGGTGTGGCGCTTCCTCGCCCGTGCCCAGCGCCGGGACGGAGGCTTCGAGGCGCGCTACCGGCTCGACGGCTCGGGACCGCCCGACGACCGACCGCCCCAGACCGACGGTGCCGGCTGGGTCCTCTGGGGCCTCGACGCCACCCGTACCGGCACGGGCGTCCGCGTGCTGCCGGCCGACCTGCGAGCCCTGCGGGACCGAGCCGTGCGCTTCGCCCTCGACCAGACAGCCGACGGCCACCGCCTGCCCGCGCCCACGCCCGACTACTGGGAGGTGCCCGAGGGGCGTGTCACCCTCGGTACCGCCGCGCCGCTGGCTGCAGGTCTCGAGGCCGCGGCCAGGAGCCTTGCTGCAGAAGGCAGCTCGACGGCTGCGGCCCGGTGCTCAGCGGCCGCCGCGCGGCTCCGTGCGCTCGTGCGCTCGACGTTCGGCCCGACCTACGAGCGGCACGGCTCCTCCGGCGGTCTCGACGCCGCCGTGGCGATGCTCATGCCGCCGTTCGCCACGCTCGACGACGCCGCCGCCGTGCGCGCCTGGGAGCGCTACCCGGTCCTCGCGCTGCGCGAGGCCGGCGGGCTGGCACCGGGTGCGGGCTGGAAGTCCGACGGGGTGTCGTGGACGCCGGAGACCGCGCTCGTCGCGTACACGGCAGCCGCGTCCGGACGCGTCGAGCTGGCCGAGCGCTGGCTGGGCTGGCTGGAGGGCCACTGCACCGCATGGGGCAGCCTGCCGGAGAAGGTGCTCCCCGACGGGCGGCCGGCGGGGCCGGCACCGCTGGCCTGGACCGCCGCGCTCGTCGTCCTCACCGAGCACGAGCTCGAGAGCCGGCAGGCCGTCCTCCCCGCCGGCTGAGCGTCAGTGCGCGCCCGCGGGCTCGACGAGCTCGACGAGCACGCCGCCGGCATCCTTGGGGTGGATGAAGTTCACCCTGCTGTCGCTCGTGCCGCGCCTCGGGGCGTCGTAGAGCAGACGCAGCCCGCGCTCGCGCAGCGTCGTGCACACGGCGTCGATGTCGCTGACGCGGTAGGCCAGCTGCTGGATGCCCGGGCCGCTGCGGTCGAGGAACCTCGCGATCGTCGACTCCGGCGACAGGGGCGCCAGCAGCTGGATGCAGGACCCGGAGTCGCCGACGCCCATCATCGCCTCGCGGACGCCCTGCTCCTCGTTCGTCTCCTCGTGGAGCATCGTCATGCCGTACGTGTCGCGGTAGAACGCGATGGCGGCGTCGAGGTCGGGCACCGCGATGCCGACGTGGTCGATGTGCGTGAACAGGGGACCGGTCAACGTGCTCATGGCGACCAACGTAGGACCCGGTCCCACGGGGCAGAAGCGACGGCCCGTGTGCGCTTGGTCATGCCCGGCGGGGGTGCCCGGATGCCGAGACTAGAGTGATGAGGACATCCCCCGATGACGTTGGAGAGGCTCTTCCCATGACTTCTGACCGTCCCACCTCGGTGATCGTCGCCGGAGCCCGGACCCCGATGGGCCGGCTGCTCGGGTCGCTCAAGGACTTCTCCGGGGCCGACCTCGGCGGCATCGCGATCAAGGGCGCGCTGGAGAAGTCGGGCGTCGCGCCCGAGCAGGTCGAGTACGTCATCATGGGCCAGGTGCTCCAGGCCGGTGCCGGCCAGATCCCGGCCCGCCAGGCCGCGCACGCCGCGGGCATCCCGCTGACCGTGCCGGCCCTGACGATCAACAAGGTCTGCCTCTCGGGCATCAACGCCATCGCCATGGCCGACCAGCTGATCCGGGCGGGAGAGTTCGACGTCGTCGTGGCCGGCGGCCAGGAGTCGATGACGAACGCCCCGCACCTCATGACGAAGTCGCGCGAGGGCTACAAGTACGGCGACGTGACGGTGCGTGACCACATGGCCCACGACGGCCTGTGGGACGCCTTCACCGACCAGGCGATGGGAGCCCTGACCGAGCAGGCCAACACCGGCGCCCAGGCCTTCACGCGGGAGGAGCAGGACGAGTTCTCGGCGCGCAGCCACCAGCTGGCAGCCAAGGCCTGGAAGGACGGCGTCTTCGACGACGAGGTCGTCGCCGTGTCGATCCCGCAGCGCAAGGGCGACCCGGTCGAGTTCAAGAACGACGAGGGCATCCGGGCCGACACCACGGCGGCCTCGCTGTCCGGCCTGCGCCCGGCGTTCGCCAAGGACGGCACCATCACGGCGGGCTCGGCGTCGCAGATCTCCGACGGCGCCGCGGCGGTCGTCGTCATGAGCCGCACGAAGGCCGAGGAGCTCGGCCTGTCGTGGGTCGCGGAGATCGGCGCCCACGGCGTCGTCGCCGGCCCGGACTCGACGCTCCAGCAGCAGCCGGCCCGCGCCATCGCCAAGGCCTGCGAGAAGGAGGGCATCACGCCCGCCGACCTCGACCTCGTCGAGATCAACGAGGCGTTCGCCGCCGTCGGTCTGGCCTCGGCCAAGGAGCTCGGCATCGACGTCGAGAAGGTCAACGTCAACGGCGGCGCCATCGCGCTCGGCCACCCCATCGGCATGTCCGGGGCCCGCATCGCCCTGCACCTCGCGCTCGAGCTCCGGCGCCGCGGCGGCGGGGTCGGCGCGGCCGCGCTGTGCGGTGGTGGCGGGCAGGGCGACGCCCTCATCGTCCGCGTGCCGAAGACCGCCTGACGCGTCCGCGTCGCGACGAGCCGAGCCGCGCCGCCAGTGAGTTCCCGCCGCACCGTCGACGTCCCCGCCCTGGTCGAGTCGGCCCGGGCGGGGTCCCCGCGCGCCGTCGCGCGCCTCATCTCGCTCGTCGAGGACCGCCACGAGGCGCTGCGCGAGGTGATGGCCGCGCTCGCGCCGCGCTCCGGCAGCGCCTGGGTGATCGGCCTCACCGGTTCGCCCGGCGTCGGGAAGTCGACGACGACGACGGCGCTCGTCGGGGCGTTCCGCGAACGCGGCCTACGGGTCGGTGTCCTCGCCGTCGACCCGAGCTCGCCGTTCTCCGGGGGCGCCCTGCTCGGCGACCGCGTCCGGATGCAGGACCACGCCCTCGACCCGGAGGTCTACATCCGCTCGATGGCCTCGCGCGGTCACCTCGGCGGCCTGTCGTGGGCGACCCCCCAGGCCATCCGCGTGCTCGACGCCGCCGGCTGCGACGTCGTGCTCGTCGAGACGGTCGGGGTCGGCCAGTCGGAGGTCGAGATCGCCGGCCTGGCCGACACGTCGGTCGTGCTCCTCGCGCCCGGCATGGGTGACGGCATCCAGGCCGCGAAGGCCGGCATCCTCGAGATCGGCGACGTCTTCGTCGTCAACAAGGCCGACCGCGACGGCGCCGACGCGACCGTTCGCGACCTGCGCCACATGATCTCCCTCGGCGACCGGACGGAGCCCGGGCTGTGGCGACCCCCCGTCGTCAAGACCGTCGCCGCGCAGGGGACCGGCGTGGACGAGGTCATGGAGGCGCTCGACAAGCACCGCGCGTTCGTCGAGGAGAACGGGGAGCTCGCGCGTCGTCGCGAGCGACGCGCGGCCGACGAGGTCCAGGCGATCGCCCTCGCCGACCTCCGTTCGCGCTTCGCCCAGCTCGGTGGGCGGGCGGACCTCGCCTCGCTGGCACAGGAGGTCGTGGCCGGGCGGCTCGACCCCTACGCGGCGGCGGACCGGCTCGTCGCCCACCTCGACGACTGAGGCCGGTCTCCGCGGTCTTCCCGCCGCGGTAATTGCGTTGTGGGCGCCCGCCCCACGGTGTCACCGTCGAGGCATGGACATCATCCCGCTCGACCGCGACGACGACGTCGTGGTCAAGGAGCTGTACGGCATCGCCTCCCGCGTCGATGCCATGTCGCGCGTGCACCCCGTGCGGCGCACGCCCGAGGAGTTCGCCAAGTGGCTGCGCTTCGACTTCCCGGGCGAGCGCACGGAGGGCGCGGTGGCCGTCGTCGGCGGGTCGCCCGTCGGGTGGTCGCAGCTGTACTTCCCCGAGCGGGAGAACCTCGACAAGTGCTGGGCCGAGCTGCGGGTCGACCCCGAGCACCGTCGCGCCGGTCACGGCGGTGCGCTGCTCGCGTGGAGCGAGGAGCGGGCGCGCGCCGGTGACCGCGCCATGCTCCTGGCCGAGGTGTTCGTGCCCGAGGGCCGTGACGACCACCCCGACCGCGCCTTCGCCGAGAAGCGGGGCTACCACGTCGCGAGCACCGAGATCGTCCGGTGCCTGCCGCTGCCCGTCGATGCCGAGGTCATGGACCGCGAGCGCGAGCGTGCCGCCACCGCCATGGGCGAGGCGTACGAGGTGCGCGTCTACACCGGCGGCGTGCCGCAGGAGCTGCGCCAGGGCGTGTGCGACGCGTCGAACCGGCTCATCCTCGACGCGCCCACCGGCGACGTCGACTTCGAGCCGGAGTCGCAGACGGTCGAGGACTACCAGACGATGCTCGAGCACCACGCCAGCGTCGGGGACACCCTCCTGACCGCCGTCGCCCTTCACCGGGACACCGGTGCCGTCGCCGCCTACACCGACCTCAACGTGCCGCCGTCGGACCCGGACGTCGTCCACCAGTGGGGCACGCTCGTGCTCCCGGAGCACCGCGGCCACCGGCTGGGCACGGCGGTCAAGGTCGCCAACCTCGACCTGCTCGCCGAGCAGTTCCCGCGGCGCACGCGGGTGCAGACGATGAACGACGAGCAGAACCCGTGGATGGTCCGGATCAACGTCGACCTCGGCTTCCGCATCACCGAGAAGGCCCACTCGATGCGCAAGGACCTCTGAGCGCAGGCCGTGACGCGGCGGCATACGGTGGGCGCATGCTGATCGCCTTCTCCGTCGCACCCACCGTCGCCGCCGACGACACCGGCTCGGTGAGCGACGCCGTCGCCTCGGCCGTCCGGGTCGTCCGCGAGTCCGGGCTGCCGCACCGCACCGACGCGATGTTCACGACGGTCGAGGGGGAGTGGGACGAGTGCATGGCCGTCGTCAAGCGCTGCTGCGACGTCATCGCCGAGGTCTCGCCGCGCGTCGGGCTCGTCCTCAAGGCTGACATCCGGCCCGGGTTCACCGGTGAGCTCGACGGCAAGCTCGAACGGCTCGAGGAAGCCATCGACCGCCAGGACGGCTGACCCACGGGCAGCTCCCGGCCGGTAGTGCCGACCGGGGTGCCCCGAGTGTCCGGCTATGTCCGCGGGCGCGTCGGACTCGATTTGTGGTGACGCGCCGACTCGTGCGTAACTTGACGGTGGCCGCGCCCGTGTCGGCCGTCCGACGTCCCGTGGCTGCCCGAGCGGCCCGGGGCCTCGGCGGCCCGTGTCGGTCACCGTCCGGTCCTCCCGAGTCCCGAAAGGTCTCTCCATGCCACGCCCCGCGACCCGTCGCCGCGTCCTGGCCGCCGCCCTCGCCTCCGTCGCGATGCTGTCCGCGTGCACCGGAAACGCCGACGACGGCAGCGACGGGACCGGTGCCTCCGAGACCCCCGCGGTCTCGGTCGACACCGCCGGGTCGACCGTGTCGAGCGCCGTGTCGGCCGTCGCCACCTCGATGCTCGACGGCTCTCCCGCGGGTGCGGCCGCGCGCGAGAAGGCGTGGACCGGCGCCGCCCTCGAGTCGGCGAACGCCTTCGCCAAGACCCTCGGCGGCCGGACCGCGGCAGAGAAGGCCGAGGCCGAGCTGTCGACGACGGGGGCCAAGGTGCTCGGCGTCTCCCGGCAGGGCGACAAGCCGGTCCAGATCCTGGCCCAGACGACGTTGAAGAAGACCGGTGCGGCGGTGCTCGTCCTCCTCGTCGCCGACAGCCGGAGCGGGCCGTTCAAGGCCGCGGCGGTCACCCCGATGCTGCCCGACGCCAAGCTGGACGCGCTCGACCCGACGACCGACGGCTCGGCGGCCGTCGCCGCCGGCAAGGGCCTGGTCGCCGCGCCCGACGACGTCGTCGCCGCCTTCGCCTCCTCGGTGCAGTTCCCGGACCCGGTGGCCTCCAAGCTGCTCGCCGACGACCCGCTGACCGAGCAGCTGCGCCAGTCGGCCCGGGCCCAGGCCCAGGCGCTGAACAACCAGGGCTCCTTCACCCAGAAGCACGAGCCCAAGGGGGTCATCGGCGGGCTGCGCCTCAAGGACGGCCAGGGCGCGATCGTGTTCGCCCACCTCGTGCGCCACGACGCCATCGCGATGCGCACGCCGATGAAGCTCAAGCCGGCCAAGGACCTCACCCTCCTGACCGGCATCAAGCAGATCACCACCGAGGCCGACCTGACCTCGAACGAGATCGTCGCCTTCGTCATCCCCGCCTCCGGCCAGGCCCGCGTCGTGGCCTCCTCGGACCAGCTCGTCGACGGCACGGGCCGGTGAGGCAGGATTGATCCATGAGCCAGCAGCCATTCACCGCAGCAGCACTGCGCGGTGCCGTCGACCTCTCGTCGCTCAAGCGTCCGGCCCCGCCGGCTGGCCCCGGCTCCGCCGCGGCCGCCACCTCGACGGACGCTGCCGGCGTCGTCGTCGAGGGCACTGACGCGGCGGTCCGCGACATCGTCGGGGCGAGCGCCCGCTTCCCCGTCGTCATGGTCCTGTGGTCGCCCCGGCTGCAGGAGTCGGCCGACTTCGTCGCGACGTTCGCGGCGGTGGCCCGGCGCTACGCCGGGCGTTTCCAGCTCGTCACCGTCGACGTCGACGCCAACCCCGGCATCCTGCAGGCCTTCCAGGTGCAGGCCGTCCCGGTGAGCTTCGCGTTCGTCCAGGGCCAGCCCGTGCCGCTCTTCGAGGGTGTGCAGCCCGAGGCCCAGGTCACCGCCGTCGTGGACCAGGTGCTCGCCCTCGCGGCGCAGCACGGCGTCACCGGCACGGTGCCGGGCGCCGGGGAGGCCCCGGTCGAGGAGGACGCCGTCGAGGAGCAACCGCTGCCGCCCCTGCACCAGAAGGCGTTCGACGCCATCGAGGCCGACGACCTTGACACTGCGGCCGAGGCCTACCGCGAGGCGCTGGCGCAGAGCCCCGCCGACACCGACGCCAAGATCGGCCTCGCCCAGGTCGGCCTGCTCCAGCGCACCCGGGGTGCCGACCTGCAGGAGGCGCGCGCCGCCGCGGCCGCGGCCCCGACCGACGTCGACGCCCAGATCCTCGTTGCCGACCTCGACGTCCTCGGCGGCCACGTCGAGGACGCGTTCGCGCGCCTCGTCGACACGGTGCGGGTCACGGCCGACGCCGACCGCAACCGGGTCCGCGAGCACCTCGTCGAGCTCTTCGAGCTCGTCGGCACCTCCGACGAGCGCGTCGCGCGGGCCCGCAAGGCCCTGATGAGCGCCCTGTTCTGAGTCGGCTGCTCAGTCCGTCGGAGCGGTCCGGACGAGCGACTCACCGAGCCGCTCGACCACCTCGGCCGACGTGCCGGCCAGGGCCTCGGCGTCCCCGGTCTCGGGCGGGGTCGTGACCCAGAGGCCCCAGCCAGGCGTGGCGGGGTCGATGCCGGCGCCGACGACCACGAGGTGCACCGGCTCCGGCGCAGCCAGGTCGAGGTAGTCCTCGAGGAGGTCGCCCTCCACACGGTCGGCGACGACGACGTCGTAGCCCTCGATGAGGTAGGTCTCGGCGACCGCGAGCCCGGCCGACCACCGGAGCAGCCGGCGGCGCACGTGGGCGAGGTCGCCACCCGCCGGGACCGGCTCGGCCCAGGCCCCGCCGACGAGCATGGCGTCGAGCACCCGGCCCTCGACGACGACGGCCCCGCCGAGCCGTTCCCCGACAGCACGGGCCAGGCGACCGAGGCCTGACGCGTCCGCCCCGGTCACGAGGACGAGGCGACCGTGAACCTCACCGGCGCCGTCCCCGCCCGCGGGGCCGGCACCGGGCGATCCGGCATCGGTCATCCGCCGAGCGCCGCCGACACGACGTCGCGGGCCTCGGCCTGCACCTGGGCGAGGTGCTCTGCGCCCTTGAAGGACTCGGCGTAGATCTTGTAGACGTCCTCGGTGCCGGACGGGCGGGCGGCGAACCACGCGCTCTCGGTGGTCACCTTGAGCCCGCCGATCTTCGCGTCGTTGCCCGGCGCCGAGGTGAGCTTGCCGGTGATCGACTCTCCCGCAAGGGACTGCGCGGTGACGTCGTCGGGCGACAGCGCCGCCAGCTTGGCCTTCTGCTCCCGGTCGGCCGGGGCGTCGATGCGGGCGTAGGCCGGCGAACCGAAGCGCTCGGTCAGGTCGGCGTAGTGCTGGCTCGGCGTGCGGCCCGTGACGGCGAGGATCTCCGAGGCCAGCAGGGCCAGGAGGATGCCGTCCTTGTCGGTGGACCACACGCTGCCGTCGGTGCGCAGGAAGCTCGCGCCGGCCGACTCCTCCCCGCCGAACCCCACGGAGCCGTCGAGCAGGCCCGGCACGAACCACTTGAAGCCGACCGGCACCTCGAGCAGGGTGCGGCCGAGCTCGCCGGCCACGCGGTCGATCATCGAGGAGGACACGAGCGTCTTGCCGATGGCGGTGCCCTCGCCCCAGCCCGGCCGCGCGCCGCCGTAGAGGTAGCGGATCGCCACGGCGAGGTAGTGGTTGGGGTTCATCAGCCCGGCGTCCGGGGTGACGATGCCGTGGCGGTCGGCGTCGGCGTCGTTGCCCGTCGAGATGTCGTAGTCGTCCTTGGCGCCGATGAGCGAGGCCATCGCCGAGGGCGAGCTGCAGTCCATGCGGATCTTGCCGTCCCAGTCGAGCGTCATGAACGCCCACTGCGGGTCGACGCGCGGGTTGACGACGGTGAGGTCGAGGCCGTGCCGCTCGGCGATCTCGCCCCAGTAGGCCACCGACGCGCCACCGAGCGGGTCGGCGCCGATGCGGACGCCGGCCTCTCGGATGCGGTCGAGGTCGAGCACCGACGGGAGGTCGTCGACGTACGTGCCGAGGAAGTCGTAGGCGCCGGCCTCGGCACGGGCCTTCTCGAACGACACGCGCTTCACGCCGGACAGGCCCCCGCGGATGAGGTCGTTGGCACGCCGTGCGATGACCGAGGTGGCGTCGGTGTCGGCCGGTCCGCCGTGCGGAGGGTTGTACTTGAAGCCGCCGTCGGCCGGCGGGTTGTGCGACGGCGTGACGACGATGCCGTCGGCGAGACCGCTTGCGCCCGAAGCCTTTCCGCGGTTGGCCCTGAGGATCGCGTGGGAGACGGCGGGGGTGGGGGTGTAGCCGTCACGGTCGTCGACGAGCACCGTCACCCCATTGGCGACGAGCACCTCGAGTGCCGAGCGCCACGCCGGCTCGGACAGGCCGTGGGTGTCGCGGCCGATGAAGAGCGGGCCGTCGAAACCCTGCGAGGAGCGGTAGTCGACGATGGCCTGCGTCGTGGCGAGGATGTGGTCCTCGTTGAAGGCGGTACGCAGGCTGGAGCCGCGATGGCCGGACGTGCCGAACGCGACCTGCTGGTCGGGGTCGTCGACGTCGGGGTGGCCGTCGTAGTACGCGGCGACGAGCGCCTCGACGTCGACGAGGTCCTCGGGGCGGGCCGGCTGGCCCGCGCGCGGGTGGTTCATGAGGGGTCTCCGTTCGTCGTCGGGCGGTCGGCGTCCGGCTGGCCGCCGGCTGGAAGGGACTGGGCGGACGCCTCGCCCGCGCCACCGGTCGCAGCGGCCCCGACGGCCGGTTCCTGCACCGGCACGAGCCACACGGTGGAGAACCGGGGCACCGTGATCGCCGCCGAGAAAGGCTGGGAGTTCCACGGCTCGGCCGCGGCCTCGATGACCATGCCGGCGCTGCTCGGGGCGTCGGGGTGGTAGCCGGCGGTGTCGAGGACGACCTCCCAGCGCCCGCCGCGCGGCAGTCCGAGGCGGTAGTAGGGCTGCGTCTCGCCGCTGAAGTTCATGACGCACGCGACGGCGGGCGCGTCCGTGGCGCGGTCACCACGGCCGAACCGCAGCCACGAGAACGTGTTGTGGTCGGCGTCGTCGGCCTCGAGCCACTCGAACCCGGACGGGTCGTTGTCGAGCTCCCAGAGGGCACGGTGGTGCCGGTAGATGCCGTTGAGGTCCTTGACGAGGTTGTGCACGCGGTAGTGCAGCGGCTGCTCGAGCAGCCACCAGTCGAGGCTGCGGCCCTCCGACCACTCCGACTCCTGGCCGAACTCGCAGCCCATGAAGAGCAGCTGCTTGCCCGGGTGGCACCAGAGGTAGGCGAGGAAGGCACGCAGCGTCGCCACCTGCTCCTCGCGGGTGCCGCGCGACTTGCGCAGCAGCGAGCCCTTGCCGTGCACGACCTCGTCGTGGCTGATCGGCAGGACGAAGTTCTCGTCGAAGGCGTACATGAGGGAGAACGTCAGCTTGCCGTGCTCGTACTTGCGGTAGATCGGGTCCTGACCGAGGTACTTGAGCGAGTCGTTCATCCAGCCCATGTTCCACTTGAAGCCGAACCCGAGGCCGCCCTGGTCGGTCGCGCGGGTCACCCCCGGCCACGTCGTCGACTCCTCGGCGACGGTGACGATGCCGCCCTCGCGCTTGTACGCCGTGGCGTTGGTCTCCTTGAGCAGCTCGACGGCCTCGAGGTTCTCGCGGCCGCCGTCCTTGTTCGGCACCCACTGGCCCTCGCCGCGGGCGTAGTCGAGGTAGAGCATCGAGGCGACGCCGTCGACGCGCACACCGTCGGCGTGGAACTCCTCGAGCCAGTACAGGGCGTTGGCGACGAGGAAGTTGCGCACCTCGGGCCGGCCGTAGTCGAAGATGTTCGAGCCCCACTCCGGGTGCCAGCCGCGACGCGGGTCGGGGTGCTCGTAGAGCGGCAGACCGTCGAAGCGGGCCAGCGCCCACTCGTCGGTGGCGAAGTGCCCGGGAACCCAGTCGAGGATGACGCCGATGCCGGCCTTGTGCAGCTCGTCGACGAGGTGGCGGAACTCGTCGGGCGTGCCCCACCGCGAGCTGGGGGCGTAGTAGCCGGTGACGTGGTAGCCCCACGAGGGCACGTAGGGGTGCTCCATGACGGGCAGGAACTCGACGTGGGTGAACCCGAGGTCGCGCACGTAGTTGACGAGGTGCTCGGCCAGGCCGCGGTAGCCCAGCCCCTGGCGCCACGAGCCGAGGTGCACCTCGTAGACGCTCATCGGACCCTCGTGCGCGTTGCGGTGCCGCCGCTGCTCCATCCACTCGCCGTCGCCCCAGCTGTAGTGCGACTCGGTGACGATGGCCGCCTGCTTCGGCGCCACCTCGGTCATCCGGGCCATGGGGTCGCTCTTGAGCCGGACGAGCTCGTCGGGTCCCCGGACGGCGAACTGGTAGTTCATGCCCTCCTGGGCGCCGGGGATGAACAGCTCCCAGATGCCGCTCTGGCCCAGCGCGCGCATCGGGTGGGTGCGACGGTCCCAGCCGTTGAAGTCACCGATGACGTGGACCGCCTTGGCCCGCGGGGCCCACAGCGCGAACGACACGCCCCAGACCTCGCCGAGCGGGCCGGAGTACCGGCGCACGTGCGCGCCGAGGACCTTCCACAGCTGCTCGTGTCGCCCCTCTCCGACGAGGTGCCGGTCGACCTCGCCGAGGGTCGGGGCGAACCGGTACGGGTCGTCCTGCTCGTGCTCGACGCCGTCGCCGTACTCGACGAGCAGGCGGTAGTCGTGGGTCGTGCCGAAGTCGGGCGAGGTCATCGACCAGATGCCGTCGCGGACGTGCTGCAGCTCGACGTGGTCACCGGAGTCGAGCCGGGCGCGGACCCGGGTGGCGAAGGGGCGGAACGCCGTGATGGTGAGGCCCCCGGGCCCCATGTGGTGGCCCAGGAGGTCGTGCGGCTGGCCGTTGCGGGCCTGGAGGAACGCATCGATCGCCTGGTGGTCGAGGGTCGGGGTGCCGGTCGGGTGGTCGGTCACGAAGTGGCCTCCTCGCTGGTGAGCCGCTCGACGGCGTCGAGCGGGATGGGCAGCCACGAGGGGCGGTTGCGCGCCTCGTAGACCACCTCGTAGAGAGCCTTGTCGAGCTCGAGGGCCCGGACGAGCGTCGTGGCGTCGGGGCTCGGCTCGCCCGCCACCGACGCGTACCCCTCGAGGAAGGCGCTGCGACAGGCGGCCGCCCACGCCGTGGCGTCGACGGGGGCCTCGGCCAGCGCCACCGAGCCGGCGGCGTAGTCGAACGAGCGCAGCATGCCGGCGACGTCACGCTGGGTGAGGTCGGGCGCGACGCGCTCGGAGAGGGGGCGCAGCGGCTCGCCCTCGAAGTCGAGGGCCACCCAGCCGCGCTCGGGGACGTCGAGCACCTGCCCGAGGTGGTAGTCGCCGTGGATGCGTTGGAGCGCAGGCCACTCCACGTCGCGCACCGACTCGGCCACCCGACCGACGGCATCGGCGCGGGTCGAGAGGTCGGGCACGAGGGACACCGCCGCGGCGTAGCGCTGCCGCATGGAGGCGACGAGCGCGGCGCGTGCCTCGGGCGTCGCCTCGGTCGTGCCGAGCGCGTGCGCGAGCGCGGCGTGGATCTGCGCGGTGACCACCCCGAGCTCGCGGGCCCGCGCCGTGAAGTCGGTGCCGGCCGCGGCGGCCACGAGGGCGACGCGCCACGCGTCCTCGACGCCGGGGATGAACTCCTGGGCGAAGGCGAGGTGGCCGTGCTCGACGCCGTCGCCCGCCGGGGCGTCCCACGCTCCGTGCAGGTTGCCGAACGCGCGGGGCACCCGGTCCGAGCCCTCCTGTGTCAGCGCGGACTGGACGACGACGTCGGGGTTGTCGCCGTCCTGGACCGTGCGGAACACCTTGACGATGAGGGGCTCGGCCGGCCCACCTCCGTCGGCGGTCATCCGGCAGATGATCGACGTGTTCGACTGCTCGCCGGTGAGGACCTTGGACGACTCGACGCTGCCGGCGACGTGCCCGGTCGCCGACCCGGTGGCTCGGGCGTTGCTGCCGACCGACGCCTGCGCGTCGTCGGACACGTCCGCGCGGAGGATGGTGCGCACGAGCTCGGACACGTACACCGGGTCGTGCGGGCCGTCGTACACCCACCGGGTGCCGAGCACGCTGTGCTCCATCGTGCCGAGGAGGGCGTGCTCGGCGCCCTCCAACGGCGCACCGCGGTAGGTGAGCGGAACCTGGTAGACGACGGGCGGCGAGGCGGCGTCGTCGGACAGCAGGAGCGTCTCCACGCCGACCGCGCCCGCCGGGTCCTCGAAGCGGAAGCCGCCGACCCGGCGCAGCTGCGGCACGTGGCCCTTGCCGTGGTACCAGCGCTGGCGCGGCATCCACGCGGTGACCATCTCGGTCTTGGTCGGGGCGATCGTGGCCCCCTTGTGGACGACGGCCATCAGCGGTAGTCCTCCTGTCCGCGCAGCTGGAGCCAGAAGAAGTCGCGCGAGCCGAGGGTCAGCGTCACGCGTCCGTCGGCCGCCACCCAGGGGAACCCGCTGCCGCCGAAGAGGTCGACGAGCGCCCGCCCCGAGAGCTGCTCGGGCAGCTGGATCGTCGCGGCCTGCGGGCGGCTGCTCAGGTTGTTGACGCAGAGGATGGCCTCGGCCGGGTCGTCGCCCTCGGCGTCCATCGAGCGGGTGAAGGCGAGGATGTGGTCGTTGTCGGCCGGGACGACGGTGAAGTCGCCGAGGCCGAAGACGGGGTGGCGGCTGCGCACCTGCAGCATCCCGCGCACCCAGTGCAGCAGCGAGGACGACGAGGCCATCTGCGCCTCGACGTTGACGTTGTTGTAGTGGTACACGAGGCTGCTGATGACCGGCAGGTAGAGCTTGCCGGGGTCGACCGTCGAGAACCCGGCGTTGCGGTCCGGCGTCCACTGCATCGGCGTGCGGACGGCGTCCCGGTCGTTGAGCCAGATGTTGTCGCCCATGCCGATCTCGTCGCCGTAGTAGAGGCACGGCGATCCCGGCAGCGAGAGCACGAGGGCGTGGATGAGCTCGATCTCGGGGCGGCTGTTGTCGAGCAGCGGCGCGAGGCGGCGCCGGATGCCGATGTTGGCGCGCATCCGTGGGTCGGGCGCGTACCAGCCGTACATCGCCGCGCGCTCCTCGGGCGTCACCATCTCGAGCGTCAGCTCGTCGTGGTTGCGCAGGAAGGTGCCCCACTGGGTGCCCGAGGGGATCGCCGGGGTGTCGGCGAGGACGTCGATGATCGGCTGGGCCTTCTCCTCGCGCAGCGAGTAGTAGAGCCGCGGCATGACGGGGAAGTGGAAGCACATCTGGCACTCGGGCGCCTCGTCGGTGCCGAAGTAGTCGACGACCTCGGCCGGCGGCTGGTTGGCCTCGGCGAGGAGGATGCGCCCGGGGTACTCGGTGTCGACCATCGCGCGCAGCCGGGCCAGGAACTCGTGCGTCCGCGGCAGGTTCTCGCAGTTCGTGCCCTCCTCCTCGTAGAGGTAGGGAACGGCGTCGAGCCGGAAGCCGTCGATGCCGAGGTCCATCCAGAAGCGGACGACGTCGAACATCGCCTCCTGGACGGCCTCGTTCTCGAAGTTGAGGTCCGGCTGGTGGCTGAAGAAGCGGTGCCAGAAGAACTGCCGGCGCACCGGGTCGAAGGTCCAGTTCGACACCTCGGTGTCGACGAAGATGATGCGGGCGTCGTCGTAGCCCTCGTCGGTGTCGGACCAGACGTAGAAGTCGCCGTAGGGCCCGTCCGGCTCGGCCCGGCTCGCCTGGAACCACGGGTGCTGGTCGCTCGTGTGGTTCATGACGAGGTCGGTGACGATGCGGATGCCGCGGGCGTGCGCCTGGGACACGAGCTCGGTGAACTCCGGCAGGGTGCCGAACTCGGGCAGCACCGCCTTGTAGTCGGAGATGTCGTAGCCGCCGTCGCGCAGGGGGGAGGCGTAGAACGGCGGCAGCCAGAGGCAGTCCACGCCGAGCCACTGGAGGTAGTCGAGCCGGCCGATGAGGCCGGTGAAGTCGCCCGCGCCGACGCCCTTGCTGTCGGCGAAGGCGCGCACGAGCACCTCGTAGAAGACCGCTTTGCGAAACCACTGGGGGTCGTGCTTCAGCCCCGGCTGGGAGAGGTTGAGTCCCTGCATGCGGTCAATGGCTCCTCACGCTGATGATGTGGACGGGTTCGGAGTCGGGGCCGAGGCGGACCCAGTTGTCCTGCCGCCACTGCCACGTCTGGTTGGTGATGTGGTCGTGCGCGTCGAAGGTCGACCACGTCGCCATACCCATCGCCTCGAGGTCGAGGTGCACCCACGTCTCACGGGTGGCGTGCGGGTCGAGGTTGGCGACCACGAGGACGGTGTCGCGCTCGCCCGTCGCGCGGTCGACCCGGGTCTTGCTGAAGACGAGGACGTTGTCGTCCTCGGCCGAGTGGAAGTGCAGGTTGCGCAGCCACCGCAGCGCGGGGTGCCAGCCGCGGATCTCGTTGAGACGCTTGAGATACCACGCGAGGGACCGGTCCTCGAGCGGGCCGCCGGGCTCGTAGAGGTACCACTGGCGGTCCTTGTACTCGTACTTCTCGTTGTCGATCTGCTCCTCGGCGCCGGGCCGGGCGACGTGCTCCATCAGCTCGTACCCGGCGTAGATGCCGTACGTCGGCACCATCGTCGCGGCGAGCGCCGCCCGCAGCTTCCACGCCGTGGGGCCGCCGTACTGCATGTACGGCGTGAGGATGTCGTGCGTCGTGGGCCAGAAGGACGGGCGCATGTACGCGGCGCCCGTGGCGTCGGAGGCCAGCTCGCGGCCGTACTCCTCGAGCTCCCACCGCTGGTTGCGCCACGCGTAGTACGTGTAGCTCTGCTGGAAGCCGGCCTTGGCCAGCTCGTGCATCATGGCCGGCTTCGTGAACGCCTCGGAGAGCCAGATCGTCTCGGGGTACCGCTCGGCGACGTCGGCGATGAGCCACTGCCAGAACCGGACCGGCTTGGTGTGCGGGTTGTCGACGCGGAAGATCCGCACGCCGTGGTCGAGCCAGACCTGGATGACGCGCCGCACCTCGGCGTACGCCGAGGCGGGGTCGTTGTCGAAGTTCAGGGGGTAGATGTCCTGGTACTTCTTCGGCGGGTTCTCGGCGTAGGCGATGGTGCCGTCGGCCCGCGTCGTGAACAGCTCGGGGTGGGTGTGCACCCACGGGTGGTCCGGCGAGGCCTGCAGCGCGATGTCGAGCGCCACCTCGAGGCCGACGCGGCGGGCCTCGGCGACGAACGCGTCGAAGTCCTCGAAGGTGCCGAGGTCGGGATGGATGGCGTCGTGCCCGCCGTCGGGCGAGCCGATGGCATAAGGGGATCCGGGGTCGCCGGGTTCGGCTGCGAGGCTGTTGTTGCGGCCCTTGCGCGCCGTCGTGCCGATGGGGTGGATGGGGGTCAGGTACACGACGTCGAAGCCCATGTCGGCGATCGCGGGCAGCCGCTCGGCGGCCGTGCGGAACGTGCCCGAAACCCACTCACCGGTCTCCGGGTCGCGGCGTGCCCCCTCCGAGCGGGGGAAGATCTCGTACCACGCGCCGAAGAGCGCGAGCTCGCGTTCGACGTGGAGGTGGTAGGTCGGCGAGGGGGAGACGAGCTCGCGCAGCGGCATGATCGCCGCCAGTCCCCGGATCTCCGGGGACGTGGCCGCGCCGAAGCGGTGGGCCGCGGGGCGGCGGGTGTCGGCGAGGGCGAGTGCGCCCCGGTCGATGTCCGACGCGTCGACGCCCTGGCCGCGGACCGCCTCGGCGAAGCGCTCGAGCACCTGGACGCCCTCGGCGCACATGAGGTCCTCGTCGACGCCGGCGGCGATCTTGATGCCGGCGTCGTGGACCCACGTCGCGTACGGGTCGGACCACCCCTCGACGCGGTAGGTCCACCAACCCTCGCGGCCGGCCACGACGGTCGCGGACCACTCGGACGTGCCGGGGTTGTCGCAGTGCATCGCGAAGTAGTGGTCGTGACCGTCGGGGTCGGTGAGCACGGCGGTGGCGTTGACGGCGTCGTGGCCCTCGCGGAACACCTTCGCGCGCACGACGAACTCCTCGCCGACCACCGACTTGGCCGGGCGGGTGCCGCCGTCGACGAGGGGACGCACGTCGCTGACCGGGATGCGGCCGATGGGCAGGGCCTGCCCGGGATAGCCCTCGACGGTCGGGGCCTCGCTCGCCGGGTGCTCGGGCGCCAGGTGGGAGGCGCCCGCTGCGGTCTCGTCGACGAAGGCCGCGTCCGCCGAGGGGTGGGAGTCGTCGGGCGCAGGTGCCGGGGCGGCGGCCGCCGCCTGGGGAGGCGTCGCCGGGGCGTCGCGGGACACGGTGGTCACGGACGTCGGGTCGGGGCGGCTCGCGGGCGAGACCTGCGAGCGCGGTCGTGCGGGCCTGCTGGAACGGGACTTCTTCGCTGAGCCACTCACGGGATCGACCGTATCGAAGTTGGCGCAATCCCGACACGGGCGCTGCGCGGGCGTGGCGCACCGGCCCTGCTCCCGTCCACTGGGTGAAACCCCGCTGCAAGCGTTGCAAGAAGACGTCAGTGCGACCCCTATGCTGACTCCTCGTGAAGGCCATCCGTCGCTTCAGCGTCCGCACCGTCCTACCCACCCGGATCGAGGGGCTCGGCGTTCTCGCCAGCAACCTCCGGTGGTCCTGGCACCCGCCGACGCGTGATCTCTTCGAGAGCATCAGCCCCCGCAAGTGGGCCCAGGCGGGCGAGGACCCCGTCAAGCTCCTGTCCCGTCTGTCCGCCGACGAGCTCGCATCGCTCGCGGCCGACGACGACTTCGTCGGCAGCGTCGTCGCCGCCAACGCCGACCTCGAGTCCTACCTGACCGACGAGCGCTGGTACCAGCGCTGGAGCCGCGAGCAGGAGGCCGCCGGCCGCGCGGCCCCCGCGGCGGTCGCCTACTTCAGCCCCGAGTTCGGCATCACCGCAGTGCTGCCGCAGTACTCCGGTGGCCTCGGCATCCTCGCCGGCGACCACCTCAAGACCGCCTCCGACCTCGGCGTCCCCATCGTCGGCGTCGGCCTCTTCTACAAGACCGGCTACTTCAAGCAGGCCCTCGACCGCGAGGGCTGGCAGGTGGAGTCCTACCCGGTGCTCGACCCCGACGGCCTGCCGCTGTCGCTGCTGCGCGAGGACGACGGCACGCCGGCCGTCGTCACCGTCGACCTCCCGGCCGGTCGCGTCCTCAACGCCCACGTGTGGAAGGCGCAGGTGGGCCGGGTCCCGCTGCTGCTGCTCGACTCCGACGTGCCGGGCAACGACGAGCAGACGCGTCGGGTCACCGAGTCGCTCTACGGCGGGGGCGGCGACACCCGCCTCGAGCAGGAGCTGCTGCTCGGCATCGGCGGCGTCCGTGCGCTGCGCCTGTGGTCGCGACTCTCGGGCGCGCCCGCCCCGGAGGTCTACCACACGAACGAGGGCCACGCCGGTTTCCTCGGCGTCGAGCGCATCACCGAGCTCGTCCGCGACCACGGCCTCACCTTCGACGAGGCCCTCGAGGCCGTCCGTTCGGCCACGGTGTTCACGACGCACACGCCCGTGCCGGCCGGCATCGACCGCTTCGACGCCGCGAAGATCAACCTCTTCTTCGGCGGCCCCAACGCCATTCCCGGCGTGCCGGTCGAGCGCCTCCTGGCCCTCGGTGCCGAGGACTACGAGGGCGGCCAGCCCGGCATCTTCAACATGGCCGTCATGGGCCTGCGCCTCGCCCAGCGCGCCAACGGCGTCTCGCAGCTGCACGGCGTCGTGAGCCGGGAGATGTTCGACGGCCTGTGGCCGGGCTTCGACGACGACGAGGTGCCGATCACGAGCATCACCAACGGCGTCCACGCACCGACGTGGGTCGACCGATCGGTGTACGACGTCGCGCTCAAGCACCTCGGGACCTCCGACATCGCCGGCGAGAACGCGTGGGAACGCATCGACGAGGTGCCGGCCGACGCGGTCTGGTCGACGAAGCGCGAGATGCGCGAGAAGCTCGTCAACGACGCCCGGCGCCGCGTCCGCTCCTCCTGGCGCAAGCGCGGCTCCACCGAGCTCGAGCTCGGCTGGGTCGACGACGTCCTCGACCCCGACGTCCTGACGATCGGCTTCGCCCGGCGCGTCCCGACGTACAAGCGCCTCACCCTGATGCTGCGTGACCCGGAGCGTCTCAAGCGACTGCTCCTGCACCCGGAGCGCCCGGTGCAGCTCGTCATCGCCGGCAAGTCGCACCCTGCCGACGAGACCGGCAAGCGCCTCATCCAGGAGATGGTCCGCTTCGCCGACGACCCCGAGGTGCGCCACCGCATCGTCTTCCTGCCGAACTACGACATCGCCATGGCCCAGCACCTCTACCCGGGCTGCGACGTCTGGCTCAACAACCCGCTGCGGCCGTTCGAGGCCTGTGGCACGTCGGGCATGAAGGCGGCCCTCAACGGCGGCCTCAACCTGTCCATCCTCGACGGCTGGTGGGACGAGTGGTTCGACGGCCGCAACGGCTGGGCCATCCCGACCGCCGACGGCGTCGAGGACCCCGACCGCCGCGACGACATCGAGGCCGCCGCGCTCTACGACCTCATCGAGCACGACGTCGCGCCGAAGTTCTACGACCGGGGCGCCGACGGCCTGCCCAACGGCTGGATCTCGATGATGACCCACACGCTCAAGACGCTCGGGCCCAAGGTCCTGGCCAGCCGCATGGTGGAGGACTACGTCACCACCCTCTACGGCCCCGCCGCCGGTGCCGGCCGGGCCCTCAACGGGCCCCAGTTCGCCGGGGCCAAGGAGCTCGCCGCCTACAAGGCGTCGGTCCGGGCGGCCTGGCCGAACGTCAAGGTCGAGCACCTCGAGACCTCGGGGCTGTCCGACTCGCCGGAGATCGGCGACACCCTCGACCTGCGCGCCTACGTCGACCTGGGCGGTCTGCGCGCGGACGACGTCGAGGTCCAGCTCGTGCACGGCCACGTCAACGAGGCCGACGAGCTGTGGGGTGTCGAGACCACACCGCTGTCCTTCGTCGAGGGCTACGAGAACGGCCGCGCCCAGTTCGCCGGGTCGCAGCCGCTGCGCCGCACCGGCTCGTTCGGCTACAGCGTGCGGGTCGTCCCGAGGCACCCGGCGCTCGCGTCGTCGGCCGAGCTGGGCCTGGCCCGGACCGCCTGAGTCGCCACCGCCTGAGCCGTCCTTCCACGCTCGACCGCAGAGCCCGGACCCCGCGCGGGGCCCGGGCTCTGCCGCGTCAGGGTCCGAGCGGCGGCGAGCGGGACCGGCGGGCTCAGCGGGCTCAGCGGGCTCAGCGGGCGGCGACGGCGCGCCAGACGCGCATCGACGCCGGCCCCACCGGCAGGGTCGTGCCCGCGGCCACGGCGGGGCACGGGTCGGCGGGTCGGGCGTCCGTGCTGTCCCAGACCAGCTCGTAGGCGGCGATGCCGGGGGCGGCGGGCAGCGTCACGTCGACGCCCGACGCCGACCCGTTGAGGATGACGAGGACCGACTGCTGGTCCAGCCACCGGCCGTCGTAGAGCGCCTGGAGGACGTGCACGGCCGGACCGTCCCAGCGGTGGCCCATCGGGGCGCCGTCGCTGCCGAACCAGGCCAGGTCGGTCGAGCCGTCGGTGTGGACAGGGCGCCCCGTGAAGAACGAGCGCTGCCGCAGCACCGGGTGCTCTCGCCGCAGGTGCACGAGATGGCGCGTCGTGGCGAGGAGGTCCTCCTGCCACGGCTCGAGGTCCCAGTCGGTCCAGCTGATCTCGTTGTCCTGCGAGTACGGGTTGTTGTTGCCGCGCTGGCTGCGGCCCAGCTCGTCGCCCGCGGTGAGCATCGGTACGCCCGTGGACAGCAGGAGCGTCCCGAGCAGGTTGCGCATCGTGCGGCGACGGGCCTCGAGGACGTGCTCGTCGTCGGTGCGGCCCTCCACACCGTGGTTCCAGGACCGGTTGTCGTCCGACCCGTCGGTGCCGCCGTGCCCGTTGACCCCGTTGTGCTTCGCGTCGTACGCGGTGAGGTCGTGCAGCGTGAAGCCGTCGTGGGCGGTGACGAAGTTGACCGACGCGATGGTGCCGCGGTCGTGCCTGTCGAAGAGGTCCTGCGAGCCGGCCAGGCGCGTCGCGAGCTCACGGACGCCGTGGCCGCTGCCGCTCGCTGACGCCGCGAGGTCCCGTAGCCAGAACGTGCGTACGGTGTCGCGGTAGCGGTCGTTCCACTCCGAGAACGGCGGTGGGAACTGGCCGGTGCGCCAGCCGTGGATGCCGAGGTCCCACGGTTCCGCGACGAGCTTGGCGCGCGAGAGGACCGGGTCGGTGCGCAGCGCGACGAGGAACGGGTGGTCACCGTCGAAGGTGTCGTCCTTGCCCCGGCCGAGCGCGACCGCGAGGTCGAACCGGAAGCCGTCGACGTGGCACTCCTGCACCCAGTAGCGCAGGGAGTCCAGGACCATGCGCGCCACGACCGGGTGGGCGAGGTCGAGGGTATTGCCGCAGCCCGTGACGTCGATGTCGCGGCCGCGGCTGTCGAGCCGGTAGTAGGCCCGTTGGTCCAGGCCACGCCACGACAGGGTCATGCCCTCGCGCGACTTCTCCGCCGTGTGGTTGTACACGACGTCGAGCAGCACCTCGATGCCGGCGGCGTGCAGGGCCCGGACCATGCCCTTGAACTCGTCGAGCACACGCTGCGGGTCGGTGACCGATGCGTACGCCGCGTGCGGCGCGAAGAACCCGAGGGTGTTGTAGCCCCAGTGGTTGGCCAGGCCGCGCAGGACGAGCTCGGGCTCGTGGGTGAAGGCGTGCACCGGCAGCAGCTCGACCGCGGTCACACCGAGGCCGGTCAGGTGCTCGACGTACGCCGGGTGGGCGAGCCCCGCGTAGGTGCCGCGCAGGTGCGCCGGCACCCCGGGGTGCAGCCGCGTCGCGCCCTTGACGTGCACCTCGTAGATGAGCGACTCGGTCAAGGACGTCCGGGGGAGCTCGTCGTCCCCCCAGTCGAACCCGTCGTCGACGACGACGCACCGCGGCATGAACGGCGCCGAGTCCCGGGCGTCGCGGACGGCGATGTCGCCGCGCAGGTCGGCCCCGACGCGGTGGCCCCAGAGCGCCGGGTCGAGCCGGAGGTCGCCCTCGAGCGCGCGCGCGTACGGGTCGAGGACGAGCTTGGCCGGGTTGTGCAGGAGCGACCTCTCGGGGTCCCACTCGCCGTCGACGCGGAAGGCGTAGCGCTGCCCCTTCCCGACGCCGGGGACGGTGTCGAACCACGTGCCGTGCGCCCGGTGCCGCAGGGCGACCCGGCGCTCGGTCTCGGTGCCGTCCGCGTCGCGGTCGAACAGGCACACCTCGACGCCACCCGCGTGCCCCGCGTAGACGGAGAAGACGGCCCCCTCGGGGGTCAGGTGCACCCCCGGCTCTGGCGGCAGGTCCGGCGTGGTGGGCGGCGGCGGGCACATGGGGCCAAGCGTATGGCGGCGCGGCGGACCGGGGTGCCGGCCGCCCACGGGCCGTCTCGCGTCCGCCGAGGCGATCGGTCTACGGTGGGCGCATGACCGACCCGACCTCCCTGCCCAACTTCATGCCGAGCTCCCCGGAGGGCGTCCCGAACGGGGCCCCGGCGTCCGACACCCCGGTCCGCGACCGCGTCGTCGCGGTCCTCAAGGGTCTCGGGATCGAGGCGAGCATCGACGGCGACGGCGACATCGAGTTCGCGATCGTCGACAACGAGGGCACGAGCACGACGCTGTTCGCCCGCGTCGCGGAGGGCGACCTCGCCGTCGTCCGCTTCTTCGGCCAGTGGCAGCTCGCCGAGCCCGTCTCGCCCGACCGCAACGAGCGCCTCGCCCGGTGCAACGACCTCACGATGCAGCTCAACATCGTCAAGCTCTCGCTCGTGCAGGAGAGCCTCGTCGTCTCGGCCGAGCACGTCATCACGCCGAACGCCGACCTCGACATCCTCGTGCCGCTCTCGGTCAACCACATCCTGCAGAGCGTCGGCTTCTTCTTCCAGTCCTGGCTGCCGACGGACGCCGTGTCGCCGGGCGAGGCCTGATGGGCGAGCTCGTCCGGCTCGAGGTCGAGGACGGCATCGGCACGATCCGCCTCGACCGGCCGAAGATGAACGCCCTCAACATCCAGGTCCAGGAGGAGATCCGGGCCGCCGCCGGTGAGGCCGCCGAGCGCCCCGACGTCAAGGCCGTCATCGTCTACGGCGGCGAGCGCGTCTTCGCGGCCGGGGCCGACATCAAGGAGATGCAGGCCATGTCGTACACCGACATGGTCGACCGCTCGGCGCCGCTCTCCTCCTCGATCACCGCGGTCGCCCGCATCCCGAAGCCCGTCATCGCGGCGGTCACCGGGTACGCGCTCGGCGGCGGCTGCGAGCTCGCGCTCGCGTGCGACTTCCGCGTCGTGGCCGACGACGCGAAGCTCGGCCAACCCGAGATCCTCCTCGGCATCATCCCGGGCGCCGGTGGGACGCAACGACTTTCGCGGCTCGTGGGCGCCTCTCGTGCGAAGGAGATCATCCTGTCCGGCCGGTTCGTCGACGCGCAGGAGGCCCTCGCCATCGGCCTGGCCGACCGCGTGGTGCCGGCGGCCGACGTGTACACCGCCGCCCGTGAGTGGGCGGCCACCTTCGTCGGTGGGCCGACGTACGCCGTCCGCGCGGCCAAGGAGGCCATCGACCGGGGCCTCGAGGTGGACCTCGAGACCGGCCTGGAGATCGAGCGGATGCTTTTCGCCGGGCTCTTCGGCACGCGCGACCGCGAGATCGGCATGACCTCGTTCGTCGAGCAGGGTCCGGGCAAGGCGCAGTTCGAAGGCCGGTGACCCACCGGTGCCACAGCCGCTGGACGTCCTCGTGTTCTACGCGCCTGTCGGGTCGACCGAGGACGTCCTCGCGGCCCTCTTCGCCGCGGGCGCGGGGGCCGTGGGGGACTACACGGAGTGCGCCTGGTACGTCGAGGGCACGGGGCAGTTCCGGCCGGGCCCCGGCGCCGTACCGGCGATCGGTGCGGTCGGCCACCTCGAGACGCTGCGCGAGCACCGCGTCGAGGTCACCTTCCCGCGTGACCGGCGGGCCGCCGTCGTCGCGGCGTTGCGCGACGCCCACCCGTACGAGGAGCCGGCCTTCTACGTCGTCGAGACGGGCGCCGTCTGAGCGGCGCACCGCCGTCCGGCGCAGGCCGGTGGGGGTGCCGTGTCGGCCGGCGGGTGGTGAGTGTCACGCCCGCCGCGTGGTGAGTAAGCGGTTGCTCAGTGAGAGGATGACGCCAGTGCCGGAGCGACTCCGGCAGCCCCATCCACGCAACGGAAGAGGACGTTCACCCATGAACATCGTCGTCTGTGTCAAGTACGTGCCGGACGCGCAGGCCGAGCGCACGTTCGACGCATCGGACAGCACGACCGACCGTGAGAACGTCGACGGTCTGTTGTCCGAGCTGGACGAGTACGCCGTCGAGGAGGCGCTCAAGATCGTCGAGGCGGGTGAGGGCGAGGTGACCGTGGTGACGGTCGGCCCGGACCGGGCCGCCGACGCCGTCAAGAAGGCGCTGCAGATGGGCGCCGACAAGGGCGTGCACGTCAACGACGCGGCGATCCACGGCTCCGACGCGGCGGCGACGTCGCTGGTGCTGGCCGAGGCGGTCAGGAAGCTCGGCGAGGTCGACCTGGTCGTGACCGGGATGGCCAGCACGGACGGCACGATGGGCGTGGTCCCGACGATGCTGGCCGAGCGGCTCGGGCTGCCGGCGGTGACGTACGCGTCCGAGCTGAGCGTCGAGGGCGGCGGCACGGGCGGCACCGGTGGCACGGTCACGGCCCGCCGCGACGGGGATGCCTCGACGCAGACGATCACGGCCACGCTGCCGGCGTTGGTGTCGGTGACCGACCAGATCAACGAGCCCCGCTACCCCTCGTTCAAGGGGATCATGGCGGCCAAGAAGAAGCCGGTCGAGCAGTGGACGCTGGCCGACCTGGGCATCGACCCGGCGCGGGTGGGGCTGGAGGCGGCCTGGACCCGGGTCGAGTCGTTCGCCGCGCGGCCGCCGCGTACCCAGGGCCAGATCGTCACCGACGAGGGCGACGGCGGCAGCAAGCTGGCCGCGTTCCTGTCCGAGCGCAAGTTCGTCTGACCGACCCCCAGCCACAGAAGGGAACCCACGAACCATGGCTGAAGTTCTCGTGCTCGTCGACCACGTCGAGGGCAAGGTTCGCAAGACGACCTCGGAGCTGTTGACGATCGCGCGTCGTCTCGGTGAGCCGTCGGCGGTCTTCGTCGGGGCCGGCTTCGACGCGGCCCGGGAGACGCTGGCCCGCTACGGCGCGGAGAAGGTGTACCGGGTCGAGGCGCCGGAGGTGCTCGAGCACCTGGTCGTGCCGCAGGCCGAGCTGCTGGCGCAGCTGGTCGGCAAGCTGACCCCGGCGGCGGTGCTGGTGCCCTCCTCGCCGGAGGGCAAGGAGATCGCGGCCCGGGTGGCGATCAGGACCGAGTCGGGCCTGGTCACCGACGCCGTGGACGTGCAGGCCGCCGACGGTGGCGGGGTGGTGACGACGCAGTCGGTGTTCGCCGGGTCGTACACGGTCACCGCGACGGTGACGCAGGGCACGCCGATCGTCGCGGTGAAGCCGAACTCGGCCACGCCCGAGGAGGCCCCGGCGGCCGCGGCCGACGAGGTGCTCGACTTCACCCCGTCCGAGGCCGCCAAGGGAGCCCGGATCACCGAGTCCAAGCCGAAGCAGGCCACCGGCCGTCCGGAGCTGACCGAGGCCGCGATCGTCGTGTCCGGTGGCCGCGGCACCGGCGGTGACTTCTCCCCGGTCGAGGACTTCGCCGACAGCCTCGGCGCAGCGGTCGGCGCGTCCCGCGCGGCGGTCGATGCCGGCTGGTACCCGCACACCAGCCAGGTCGGGCAGACCGGCAAGCAGGTCAGCCCGCAGCTGTACGTCGCGTGCGGGATCTCCGGGGCGATCCAGCACCGGGCCGGGATGCAGACCTCCAAGACCATCGTGGCGGTCAACAAGGACAACGAGGCCCCGATCTTCGAGCTGGTCGACTTCGGCGTCGTCGGGGACCTGTTCACCGTGCTGCCCCAGGCCACCGAGGCGATCAAGGCCGCCAAGGGCTGACCACCGGCGCACCGAGGACGAGGGCCCCCGACCGTGCGGTCGGGGGCCCTCGTCGTCGCGGCGGATACCGCCGGGCAGGAGGAGCCTGGGCTCAGGCGACGGCCTCCCCGGGGCCCTGCTCGTCACGCACCACCCGCGAGGACGTGCGGGCCCAGCTCGAGAGCCGCTCCCGGTTCGCGACGTACCGCCGCCCGCCGGAGCCGAACGCCCACCACGGGGCCTGCAGGGCCTCGCACGGAAGCCTCGTCAGCCGCTCCGACCCGCGCCGGAACTCGACGCGTCCGGTGCTCGACACCCGACGCACGAGCCGCCGCTCGACGGTCGTCGAAGAGAGCATGTTGTGGACCCGCAGCTCGTCCCGGCGCAGGTCGACGCGAGCCCGCCACGCGCGCACCGCGAGGACCAGCGCCGACGTGAGGCACACGGCGAGGGCCGCCGGCGCGGGCACCGCCGGGAGGTATCGCTCGAGCAGCCGGGCCACGAAGTAGCCGATGACCGGGCAGGCGAGCGCCGTCACGACGCGGTGCCAGGTCGGGGCCTGCAGCGTGCTGCCTCCGGTGTCCTCGTGCGAGCCACCCATGCCGCCGATGATAGGCGGCGAGCCCGCGGGCGCCCGAGCGCCGGCCCCCGACGGTCGTCGCGGAACCACCGGGCCACGGAGCCCCCCGGGGTGGGGTCGGAGGGCTCCGCGGCGTCCGGGGTGGGCGAGTCGCCCGGGCGGGCCGTCTCAGCCACAGGTCGGGCAGGCCCGCCTCAGCGCGTCAGGGCCGCCACCGCCGCGACGACGTCGACGAGCCCGTGGCCCTTGTCGAACGAGGTCGTGCCGCTGCCCTCGGCGTCCGGCTCGTACGCGGCACCGTCGGTGTACTTGTACGCCGACGACTCGAGCGCGGCCTCGACCTGGGCGGGCGTGGCTGCCGGGTCGGCCTGGAACAGCTGCGCGACGATGCCGGAGATGTGTGGCGTGGCCATCGACGTGCCGCTGATGGTGTTGTAGTCGTCGCCGTCGCGCGGGTCGCCGCCGGAGGTGCAGATCGGCAGGTAGATCCGGCACGAGGACGTGATCCCCTCGCCCGGTGCGGAGATGTCGGGGTAGCTCGACAGCTGTCCGCGCTTCCCGCGGGAGCTGAAGGTGCTGACCGTGCCGTCACGGGTGCCGGAGTCGTGGTCGTTGTAGGAGGCGACCGAGAGGATCCCCGGGGTGGGGTCCTGTCCGGGCGGGTTGGACAGGTTGGCCGAGCCGTCGCCGCCGTCGTTGCCGTTGGCCCAGACGGTGACCACGCCCTCCCGGACGAGGGCCCGCTGGAGCTTGACCGTCGCGGAGTTCGGGTCGAGCTCGCCGCCGCCGGACGGTCCGTACGAGTTGCTGGTGACCTTGATCGGGGGGCAGGTGCTCGCGGGGACGCCCGCTCCGCACGGGGCCGCGTGGTGCTCCAGCACCCAGTTGAGGGCGGAGTCGGCGCCGACGATGAACAGGACCGCGCCGGTGCTCAGGCTGACGAGGCTCGCGCCCGGCGCCGCGCCGTGCATCCTCGTCCCGTCCGACAGGGTGACGTCGCGGCCGGCGACGATGCCGTTGACGTGCATGCCGTGGCCGCCGACCGAGAGCAGGTCGGTGTCGAGGCTGCCGGCGTCGACCGGCTGGCACGGCAGGACCTCGAGCGGGTCGCACACCACCTTGAGGTTCTTGACGACGGCCGAGCTGCCGTCCGGGTTGCGCAGGAACGGGTGGCTGGGGTCGACGCCGGAGTCGATGACCGCGACGCTGACTCCCGAACCGTCGAGGGGCCTGCCGTTCGCGCCGGTCAGGGTGGCGCGCGCCTCCGAGCCGCGCGTCGCCGTGTTCGACGTCGACAGGTACAGGCTGATCGGCTCGTTGCCCTCGACGTAGGTGACGCCGGGCGCGGCGCGCACGGCCGCGATCTGCGCCGGCAGGCCTGCGGCGACGACGGCCCCGATCTTGTCGAAGCTCTCACGGACGACGAGGCCGGAGGCCGTCGCGGCGCGGCGGGCGGTGGCGACGTCGGAACCGTGGACGAGGACCGTCGTCGGTCGCAGGCTCGGGAGGCTGGGCCACTGCCGGGCGAGCCAGGGGGACAGCGGAGCGAGGCCCGTCGTGCCCGTCGCGGCGCCGGGCGTGGACAGGCCTGCGGCGGCGTCGGACGCGCCGGAGGCGCCCGCGGAGCCGGCGCCGGCCAGCCCGGTGGCGACGAGGGCGAGCGTGCCGACGCCTGCGGCGACGGCGGTGCGGAGGCGGGTTCTGGTCGTGCCGAGCATGGTTCCCTCTCTGCCGGGGCCGACGCCCACGGTGGCGGCGACCTGTCCCGTCAACGAGACGTCGGTGGCGCAGGTTACGGTCGGTAGCCGCGTCGTGGGCGCGTCGTGGGCGCGTCGTGGGCGCGGGCGGGCGGGGGAGCGGCACGCCCTAGAATCGTGCGGTGACCGCGTACCTGGACCATGCCGCGACGACGCCGATGCTGCCGGCGGCGCTCGACGCGATGACCCGCCAGCTCGCGGTCGTGGGCAACCCGTCCTCCCTGCACCGCACGGGTCGTGAGGCGCGGCGGGCTGTCGAGGAGTCCAGGGAACGCATCGCCCGGGCGCTCGGGGCGCGGCCCTCGGAGGTCGTCTTCACCTCCGGCGGCACCGAGTCGGACAACCTCGCGCTCAAGGGCACCTTCTGGGCCCGGCGGGACGCCGACCCCGCACGCGTCCGACTGCTCGTCGGGGTCACCGAGCACCACGCGGTCCTCGACTGCGTCGACTTCCTCGTCGCGCACGAGGGCGCCAAGGTGACCTGGCTCGAGTGCACGCCCGAGGGGTTCGTCGAGCCGGCCACGCTGCGCCGCGCCGTCGAACAGGACCCGGGGTCCGTCGCGCTCGTGTCGGTCATGTGGGCCAACAACGAGGTCGGCACCGTCCAGGACGTCCCGGCGCTGGCCGCCGTCGCCCGCGAGTTCGGCATCCCGTTCCACACCGACGCGGTCCAGGCGGCGGGGCACGTGCCGGTCGCTTTCGCCGCGAGCGGGGCCGACCTCATGTCGGTGACGGCGCACAAGCTCGGTGGCCCGATCGGCGTCGGGGCCCTGGTCGTGCGGCGCGATGCCACGCTCGTGCCGTTGACGCACGGCGGCGGGCAGGAGCGGCAGGTCCGCTCGGGCACCCTCGATGCCCCGGCCATCGTCGGCTTCGCCACGGCACTGACCGCCGCGGTCGAGTCGATGGACGCCGAGGCGCAGCGGCTCGTGGCCCTGCGCGACGCCATCCTCGAGCGCGCCATGGAGGTGGCCCCCGACGTCCGGCCGACCGGTTTCTGGGAGCCCGGTGACTCCTCCCGGCGCCTGCCGGGGAACGCGCACCTGCTCGTGCCCGGCTGTGACGGCGACTCGCTGCTCTACCTGCTCGACGCCGCGGGCGTCGCCTGCTCGACCGGGTCGGCGTGCCAGGCCGGGGTGCCGCAGCCGAGCCACGTCCTGCTCGCCATGGGCATCGAGGAGTCCGACGCTCGCGGTGCGCTGCGCCTGACCCTCGGACACACCTCGACCGAGGCCGACGTCGACGCGTTCCTCGCCGCCCTGCCGGCGGCGCTGGACCGGGCCCGGAGGGCTCGCGAGGCGACGTCATGAGGGTCGTCGCGGCGATGAGCGGCGGCGTCGACTCGGCCGTCGCCGCCGCCCGCATGCTCGATGCGGGACACGAGGTCGTCGGCGTGCACCTGGCGCTGAGCCAGAGCGCCGCGACGCTGCGGGAGTCCGCGCGCGGCTGCTGCACCATCGAGGACGCGGGTGACGCGCGCCGGGTCGCCGACGTGCTCGGCATCCCGTTCTACGTGTGGGACATGGCCGAGCGGTTCCGGCGCGACGTCGTCGACGACTTCCGCGCCGAGTACGCCGCGGGGCGCACGCCCAACCCGTGCCTGCGCTGCAACGAGCGCATCAAGTTCGCGGCACTGCTCGACAAGGCGCTGGCGCTCGGGTTCGACGCCGTGGCGACCGGTCACTACGCCCGGATCGTCGAGGTGCCGGACGCTGCGGGCGGGACGCGCCGCGAGCTGCACCGGGCCGTCGACGCGGCCAAGGACCAGAGCTACGTCCTCGGCGTGCTCGAGGCCGACCAGCTGGCGCGCTCCTTCTTCCCGCTCGGTGACACGACGAAGCCGGACATCCGTCGTGAGGCGGCCGAGCGGGGGTTCTACGTCGCGAACAAGCCGGACAGCCACGACATCTGCTTCATCGCCGACGGCGACACCCGTGGGTGGCTGACGCGCGAGCTCGGCGAGGCGCCCGGCGAGATCGTGGACACCTCCGGTGCCGTCGTCGGCGAGCACCGGGGGGCGTTCGCGTACACCGTCGGCCAGCGTCGCGGCCTGGCGCTCGGGCGGCCGGCGGCCGACGGGCAGCCCCGCTACGTCGTGGAGGTGCGTCCGGAGAGCAACCGGGTCGTCGTCGGCACGGCCGACCTGCTCGGCGTCAACGCGATGAGCGGTCGGCACGCACGCTGGTGCGGCCCCGCGCCGCACGGCGTCGTCCGCGTCGGCGCGCAGGTGCGCGCCCACGGCGAGGAGCACCGGGCCATCGCGTGGGCGGAGGGTGACACCGTCGAGGTGCGCCTCGACGAGCGCATCCGTGGGGTCGCACCGGGGCAGTCGGTCGTGCTCTACGACGGTTCCCGGGTCATCGGGTCGGCGACCATCGCCTCCTCGCGCCTCGAGCGCGAGCCGGTCGGCTGACCTCGCGTGCCGGTCAGTGCACCGACCGGGACCACGTGAGCACCCGCGCGGTCGGGGCGAACCCGATCGCCTCGTAGATGCGACGCGGCCCCGGGTGGTCGTCGTCGCCGCGCGGCGTCACCTGTGCGACGCGGCCGCCGACGTCGCGCAGGGCGTGCAGGGCCGCCAGCGTCACGGCGCCGGCCAGGCCGCGGCCGCGGTGTGCCGGGACGCAGCCGACGGGCTCCACGAGGCCGGCGCCGGTCTCGGGGTCCAGCCACACGAGGGCCGAGGCCACCATCGCCCCCGCCGCGTCGACGGCGACCCAGTCGAGGTCGGGACGGTAGGGCCAGGTGCGCATGAGCTGGGCATAGGCGAGCGCGTCCACCCGGGATGGCGCGTCGTCCGACCACGCCGCGGCGTGCACGGCCGCGCGCGCGGCCGCCTCCTCCGGGCCGACCGCCCGGAAGGCGTACCCCCGGACCCTGGGCACCGGCAACAGGTCGGCGAGGTCGAGCGTGTGGTGGGTGAGGAACGGCGCGCCCGGCTGCGGCTCGAACCCGGCGTCGCCGAGCGCGGCCTCGACCGCCGCGTCGCCCTCGACCGCCATGGTCGACTGCTCGTCCGCGTCGCTCCACTCCTCGAACCACTCGAGGACCTCCGCGGCGACCTTCGGACGGGCCGGGTCGACCTGCAGCTCGAGCCAGTCGGGGCTCTCGGCCCAGCCGAAGGCCACCGTGCGCTCGCCCTCGGCCCAGACCGCCAGAGCCTCTCCCTCGCCGAGGGCCTGCACGTCGACGGGTTCGGAGTACCGGTTCCAGGCCAGCTGCCCCGGGTGGAACCGGCTCCTCGGCGTCCACGTGCGGGAGCACAGGTCCTGCATCTGTCTCTTATACACATCTGACGCTGCCGACGACGGA
>NZ_JBPGXG010000006.1:0-58120 GCF_056755255.1 Monashia sp. HAY1-5C
CCAGATGTAGTTCCTTCTCGTGGGCTCGGAGATGTGTATAAGAGACAGGAACCGGAGGGGGAGCGGCCGCCGACGGCGGCGTCGGCGGGGGCGAGCGGGGTCCGAACGGTCTGGCAGGAGAAGCACATGTCAGGCCTCCTTGGTCATGACGAGGTTGCCGAACGCGTCCACACGGACGGCGAACCCCGGGTGCACGGGCACGGTCGAGCCGAACTCCTCGACGACGGCGGGTCCGCGGAGCACGTCACCGGCCCGCAGGTCGGGGCGCCACCACACGTCGGTCAGCACATAGCCGGCGTCGGCGTCGAAGCACACCGGACGCGACCCGGTGCGTGCCCGGACCTCGAGGGCAGCCGGTTCGCTTGCAGCGGAGCCGATCTCGCGCAGCTCTGGACGGGTGATGGGCCCGATGCCGGTGACGCGGAGGTTGACCCACTCGACGCGCTGGCGGGGGTCCGCGCGGAAGTCGTAGCCGTAGAGGGCGCGGTGCCCGGCATGGAAGGCGTCGGCGACGGCGTCGGCCCACTCCGCGGTCACGTCGCCCTCGGGGGCGGGGACGCGCACCTCGAAGGCCTGCCCGAAGTAGCGCAGGTCGACGGTGCGGGCGTACCTGTGGTCGGCTCGGTCGAAGCCCTCTGCGTCGAGCGCCGACGCGGCCCGGGCGGTGAGCTCGTCGAACGTCCCGCGGACGGCGGCGAGGTCGAGGGCGTCGTGGCGGGCGACCGAGGTCTGGACGTAGTCGTTCCTCACGTCGACGGTGAGCAGCCCGAACGCCGACACGTTGCCGGGGTTCTGCGGCACGACGACGCCGGCGAGGTCGAGGATGTCGACGAGGCGGCAGGCGAGCAGCGAGCCGGACCCGCCGAACGTCGCGAGCATGAAGTCGCGCACGTCGAGGCCGCGCTTGACGCTGACCTGCCGCAGCGCGTTGGCCTGGTTCCACGCCGAGATCTCGAGGATGCCCGTGGCGCAGCGGTCGGCGTCGAGCCCGAGGCGCTCGGCGAGGGCCTCGAGGCCGGTCCGGGCGGCGTCGACGTCCAGGGGGATCTCCCCGCCGAGCAGGTGCGGCGGGATGCGTCCGAGGACGACGTGCGCGTCGGTGATCGTCGGCTCGGTGCCGCCCTTGGCGTAGCACAGCGGTCCGGGGTCGGCGCCGGCCGACTGCGGTCCGACCTTGAGCGAGCCCTCGGGACTGACCCACGCGATGGAGCCGCCGCCCGCGCCGACCGTGACGACGTCGATCATCGGGATCTTGCTCGGGTACGCGCCCACCGATCCCTCTGTCGTCAGGGCCGGTTCGCCGTCGAGGACGACCGACACGTCGGTCGAGGTACCGCCGCCGTCGCAGGTGAGCACCTTGCCGTACCCGGCACGGCTCGCGATGAGACCCGCGCCGAGCGCGCCGGCCGCCGGGCCGGACAGGACGGTCGTGATCGGCTGGTTGACGACCTCGTCGGCCGACAGCACGCCGCCGTTGGACTTCATGATGTAGAAGGGGATCCGCTCGCGGGCCGGTCCGTCGGGGCCGGCCGCGCCGGTGAACTCGTCGAGGCGGCGGTGGATGTTCGTGACGTAGCGCGACACCCGCGGCTTGACCGCGGCGTCGACGAGCGTCGTCATCGACCGCTCGTACTCGCGGTACTCGCGCAGGACCTCGCTCGAGATCGACACCACCGCGTCGGGGTGCTCGGCGGCGAGCACGTCGCGCATGCGGCGCTCGTGGTCGTCGTTGGCGTAGGCGTGCAGGAGGCAGACGCCGACGGTCGAGATGCCGCGGTCCCGGAAGAACCGTGCGGCACGGACGGCCGACTGCTCGTCGAACGGCCGGATCTCCTTGCCCTCGAAGCTCATCCGGCCACCCACGGTGCGCACGAGGTCGACCGGGACGATGCGCGGCGGCTTGACCCAGAAGTAGGAGTTGCCGTACCCGTCCGGAACCGCCTGGCGCGCGATCTCCAGGACGAACTCGTAGCCCTCGGTGGTGATGAACCCGAGCCGCTCGACCTTTCCCTCGAGCAGCTGGTTGGTGGCGACCGTCGTGCCGTGGCTGACCGCCGTGACGTCGGCCCCCGTCGCACCGAGCAGGCCGAGGACCTTGTGCACACCCGTGATGAACCCGTCGGCCGGGTCGCTCGGCGTCGAGGGTGTCTTCGTCGTGACGACCTCGCCGGAGTCCTCGTCGAGGGCGACGACGTCGGTGAAGGTCCCACCCGTGTCGATGCCGATGCGGATGCGTCGCCCGGGCGCCGTGGAGACCGTGGAGACCGTGGACTCGGGGGTGCCTGCTGCCATGGTCAGGATTCAACCGGGGGGGTGGGGGTGAGGGCCTCGGCACATGCTGCCAACAGGAGGGTGTGCCGGCGGCAACCCTCGACAGCGGTCCGTGGCGGACCCGGCAGGACCCGCGCCACCGGTCCACCGCAGGGAGGACCGCTGCCGTCAGCCGGCCTCGCCGCGGTGGATCGGGGCGTGCGGGAACGACGTCGCCGCCGGCCGCTCGAGGTCGTCGCGATGGTTGCGGATCAGGTCGAGGTTGCGGTCGCGCAGGTGGTCGAAGGACTGCCCGACGTTCGACCCCGGCGTCAGCGACGCGAGGGCCTCGGCCGGGTCGAGGCGGGCGGTCACCCAGCCCTCCTGGGTCGCGGCCTTGGCCACGATGTGGCCCACCGGCGTCACGACGTGGCTGTTGCCGAAGTAGAGGACGCCCGCCGGGTCCGTGCCGACGGCGTTGGCGCCGATGACGTAGACGTGGTTGTCGTAGGCACGGGCCCGCGACGTGAGGTCCCAGATGTCGGCTGAGCGCAGCAGGGCGGACGGGCGGCAGATCACCTCCGCCCCCTGCACCGCCTGGATCCGCGAGAGCTCGGGGTAGTCGCCGTCGAAGCAGATGATCATGCCGATGCGCCCGAGGTCGGTGTCGCAGACGGTGACGGTGTCGCCGGGCGTCACCCAGCCGCCGCCGCTGACGATCTCGGAGCAGAACGGGTGCGTCTTGCGGTAGACCCCGAGCACCTCGCCGGCCGGGTTGATGAGCACCGACGAGTTGTGGACGACGCCCCGCTCCCGGCCCCGCTCGTAGGTGCCGAGGCACACGTGCGCCCCGAGCTCGCGGGCCACGGCCTGGACGGGCTCGGTCAAGGGGCCGGGGATCTCGGCGACGAGGTCCCACAGCTCCTCCTTCGAGCAGCCCGGGGTGAACCCCGTGGTGGCGGTCTCGGGCAGCACGACGAGCTCGGCGCCGGTGGCCTCGACGCACCGTCGGGTCATCTCGACGCAGTGTTCGACGTTCGCGCGGATCGTGTCGGCGCGGAGCGGTGCCGGGACGGGGGCGACCTGCACGGCCGCCGCGGTGAACGCGCGCATGTCTCATCCTCTCCCGATGGCCCAGCCCACGACGACCCCGACGATGGCGATCGCGCCCCCTGCCAGAGCGCCGAGCGCGAACTCGCGGCTCGGTGCCCTCCGCGTGGGTGCGCCGGACGCCGCAGGCCGCCCCGCGTACACGGCCCCGGTGCCGCTCGTGCGAGCGGCGGCCGACGACTCCTGGCTGCCCATGACCCGGGAGGGAGACGGGGCCGCCGGCGCCCCAGCCGGGGCAGACGCCTCGGCGGCGGACGAGTGACCACCGGCCAGGTCGGCGTCGACCGCGCTGAAGAACTGGCCGGCCATCTTCTTGGCGACGCCGGCGAGCATCCGCTGCCCGACGCCGCCGATCGGGCCACCGACGGACGCGTCGGCGTCGTAGGTGAGGTCGGTGCCGCCCGTGCTCGAGGCAGCCAGACGCACGACGACGTCGGCGTCGACGGTGCCCGGGGCTCCGGCCCCCTTGGCGCGCAGCGTGAACGAGTCGGGCGCGGCCGGGTCGTCGAGGCAGACCTCGCCGTCGTACGTCCCGCGGATGGCGGCGACGCCGGCCGTGACGGTCATGGCGTAGCGGTCGGGACCGAGCTCGACGAGGCGGTCGCAGCCGGGCAGGCACCGGGCGAGGACCGCCGGGTCGTGGAAGGCGTCCCACACCTGCTGCGGTGGCGCGGCGAGGGTCGCGGCTCCGGAGATCTTCATGCGTTCGGCTCCTTGGCGGCGGGCGCGCCGGCGTCGGTGACGGTGCGGCTCGTACGGTGCAGGGAGGCGAGGTCGCCGGCGGCGTGCCGGCGGCGCAGCTCCCAGAGGTCGTTGGGGGACAGCGGCATCCGGCGGATCGGGAAGCCCTCGGCGTCCTCGACGGCCGAGGCGATGACGGCGGAGACCGGGATGCAGCCCGCCTCTCCGGCACCCTTGAGGCCGAGCGGGTTGAGCGGTGAGGGCGTCTCGAGGTGGTCGGTCTCGATGGTCGGGACCTCGGACGCGTACGGGACGAGGAAGTCCATGAAGGAGGCGTTGAGCAGCTGCCCCGACTCGTCGTAGACCATCCGCTCGTAGAGCGCGCCGCCGACACCCTGCGCGACGCCGCCGTGCACCTGGCCCTCGACGATCATCGGGTTGATCATCGTGCCGCAGTCGTGGACGACGCAGTACCGCAGGATGCGGATCTCGGCGGTGACCGGGTCGGTCTCGACGACGGCCGCGTGCATGCCGTTGGCGAACGTCGCCTGCGTCGGGGAGTAGAAGTCCTTGCCCTCGAGGCCGGGCTCGTCGTCCTCGGCGACCGGCGGCTTGTCGGGGTCGAAGGTGCCGGCGAACTGGGTCGCCGCCTTGGCCGCCTCGTCGAAGGCGTAGCGCAGCGGGTTCGACAGCACGGACACGGTGCCGAGCGACATCGACGTGCCCGGCGCGCCCTTGACCCGGACGGTGCCCTCGACGATCTCGAGGTCGTCGGGCGACACCTCGAGCGCGTCGGCCGCGATGCGCAGCGCCTTGGCGCGGACGTTGCGGGCGGCCAGGGCGATGGCGCTGCCGCTCATGACGGCTGCGCGCGAGGCGAACGTGCCGACCGCGTAGGCCATCCGGCGGGTGTCACCGGTGGTGACGTGGACGTCCTCGAGGCGCACGCCGAGCTCCTCGGCGACGATCTGCGCGAAGACGGTCTCGTGGCCCTGCCCCTGCGACGTCAGGCCGGTGGAGACGTTGACCCGCCCGCTGGTCTCGATCTGGATGTGGCCGCCCTCGTAGGGGCCGACACCGGTTCCCTCGACGTAGCAACCGATCCCCAGACCGACCGTGCGGCCCTCGGCCTGCGCCCGGGCGCGGTAGCCGGCGAAGTCGTCCCAGCCGACGAGAGCCTTGAGCGCGGCCAGGCTCGCCGGGAAGTCGCCGGAGTCGTACTTGAGCGGCCGGCCGTCCTGGAAGAGCAGGCCGTGGTCGTAGGGCATCTCCTCGGGGAGGATGAAGTTGCGCGAGCGCACCTCCGCGCGGTCGAGACCGAGCTCGTCGGCGATGGCATCCATCGTGCGCTCCATCGCGAAGCAGCCCTGCGGGCGCCCCGCCCCGCGGTACGGCGTGACCATCACGGTGTTGGTGTAGAGCGACCAGAACTCGACGCGGTAGGCGCCGGGCTTGTAGGGCCCGAGCAGCTGGGTGGAGGTGATGATCGGGACGATGATCCCGTACGGGGTGTAGGCGCCGTTGTCGTGCCAGATCTTGACGTCGAGGGCGAGCAGCGTTCCGGCGTCGTCGAACCCGACCTCGACGCGCTGCACCTGGCCGCGCTCGTGCGCCGCCCCGACGAAGTGCTCGCGGCGGTCCTCGGTCCACTTGACCGGCCGGTTCAGCAGCCGCGCGGCCCAGGGGACGAGGACCTCCTCGGGCCAGGGGTGGACGATCTTGACGCCGAACCCGCCGCCCACGTCGGGCGCGATGCACTCGACCTTGGCCAGGGGCAGGTCGAGCTTGGCGGCCACCGCGGCGCGCACACCGGTCGACGTCTGGGTCGAGGAGTACATCCGCAGCTCGCCCTTCTCGTCGTCCCAGCGCGCGTAGACGCCCTTGCCCTCCATCGGCGTGCACGCGCTGCGCTCGATCTCGAGGTCGAGGGTCAGCCGGTGGGGCGCCACCGCCATGGCCGCGTCGACGTCGCCCACGGTCTGCAGCATGTTCGCGGCCACGTTGCCGGGCACGTCGTCGTGCACGAGCAGGTCGCCGTCGCGGGCGTTCTCGATGCCGACGACGGCCGGACGCTGCTCGTAGCCGACCCGGATGCGTGCGCACGCGTCCTCGGCGACGTACCGGTCGGTGGCCACGACCATGACGACCGGCTCGCCGACGTGGTTGACCTCGTCGCGGGCGAGCGCATGACCGGTGCGCCCATGGGTCAGCGTCGGATGCGGGATGAGCAGCGGCAGCGGCTCGGCGACCCGGCCGGGCAGGTCCTCCCACGTGTAGATGCCGACGACGCCGTCGATGTCGACGGCGTCCGACGCGTCGACGTCGAGCACCCGCGCGTGGGCGTAGGGGCTGCGGACGAACGCCGCCGCGAGGGCGTCGTGGCCCAGGTCGTCGAGGTAGCGGCCGCCACCGGTGAGGAGGCGCGGGTCCTCCTTGCGGCGCACCGGGGCCCCGAACATCTGCGTCGTCATGTGTGTGCGACCCCCTCGGCGTCCGGCCGGGCCGCGTCCTCCGCGGTGCGCTCGGCCTTGATCTCGGCGGCCCGAAGCACGCTCCTGACGATGTTCTGGTAGCCGGTGCAGCGACACAGGTTGCCCGAGATCGCCTCTCGCGCCTGCTCGCTCGTCGGCGCGGGGTTCTCCTCGAGGTACGCGGTGATGGTCGTCAGGAAGCCGGGCGTGCAGAACCCGCACTGCAGGCCGTGGCACTCGGCGAAGGCCTGCTGCACCGGGTTCATCGGCTCCCCGGTGGGGGCGGGTCGGGCGTCGGGGGCCTCGCACAGGCCCTCGACCGTGGTCACCGCGTGGGCCTGCGCGGTGACGGCGAACATCAGGCACGAGCGCATCGGTTCGCCGTCGACGAGCACGGTGCAGGCGCCGCACACGCCGTGCTCGCAGCCGACGTGCGTGCCGGTCAGGCGAAGGTCGTGCCGAAGGAAGTCGGACAGGAGGCGTCGCGCCGGCACCGACGCCGTGCGTCGCACCCCGTTGACCACGACCGTGACGTCGTGCAGCCGCTCACCCGCGGACGCGCTGGTGGGATCGGTCATCGGCCGGTCTCCTCGCTCACGGCGGTGGTCAGGGTGCGGCGGGTCAGCTCGGCCGCGAGCATCCGCCGGTACTCGGCGGTGGCGTGGATGTCGCCGTCGGGGTCGACGTGCTGGCGGACAGCCTCGGCGGACGCCTCGAGGCCGGCCGCCCACGCGTCGGTACCGGGCTCGAGCCCACCGATGACCTCCGAGAGGTCGAGGACCGACGGGACCGGTGTCACCGAGACGAACGACGCGCGCGCCGACGCGACGGTGCCGTCCGTCAGCGTCACCGCGACACCGACGCCGGCCACGGCGTAGTCGCCGTGCCGTCGTGCCGACTCGGCGAACGCGGTGCGCGTCCCCTCGGGGAGCCGCCCGAACCGCGCTGCGACGGCGAGCTCGTCGTGCGCGAGGGAGGTCTCGAGCGGGCCGAGGAAGAAGGAGTCCCAGGCGATCTCGCGCGTCCCGCCCGGTCCGACCACCTCGATGACGCCGTCGGTCAGGGCCAGCACCGAGGGCATCTCGCCGGCCGGGTCGGCGTGCGCGAGAGAGCCGACCGTGGTCCCGCGGTTGCGGATGGCCGGGTGGGCGACGTTGACGACCGCCTGGCGCAGCAGCGGCAGCACGGCTGCTGCCGCGGTGGACCGCTCGAGGCCGCGGTGGCGCACCAGCGCACCGACGCGGACGGCCTCCGGCAGCACCTCGATGCCGTCCAGCCCCTCGACGCCGTTGACGTCGACGAGGTGTGCGGGGGAGGCGAGGCGCATGTTGAGCAGAGGCACGAGGCTCTGCCCGCCGGCGAGGACCTTGCCGTCGTGGCCGACCCGCGCGAGCACGGCGACGGCCTCGTCGACGGTGCGCGGTGCGTGGTGCACGAAGGGTGCGGGCTTCACCGAACCGATCCTGCCTCTCGACGACGGGTGGGGCCAGAGATTCGCGGTGCCTCGGTGCGCCGCCGGTTTTGGCACGTTCTGCCGAAGGACGTGCGTGGGGCGCATCCAGGGGGCCGCTCGTGCCGGGAAGGGGAGTGGCCCCCGACGACGTCGGGGGCCACGCGGGTCCTGCCGAGCGGCGGGACGCCTCAGCGTCGACGGTCGGGGCGGTCCGGCGCGTCCTGGTAGAGGTCGTCGACGCCGTCGGCGTCGCCGTAGTCACCCTCGCGCTCGCCGAGGGAGATCATCGTCCCGCCCGGTTCGTCCGCCCTGGCCCGCAGGTCGGCCGGCGCCATGGCACGCGCGACGTGGAAGGCGACCACGGCGACGATGGTGCCGAGCGCGATGCCGCCCAGCGTGAAGCTCTCCGTGAACTTCAGCGAGACGTTGCCGATGCCGATGACGATGCCGGCGGCCACCGGGACGAGGTTGATCGGGTTGCCGAAGTCGACGCCGTTCTCCTTCCAGATCTTCGCGCCGAGCAGGCCGATCATGCCGTAGAGCACCACGGTGATGCCGCCGAGGACGCCACCGGGGACCGAGGACACGAGTGCCCCGAACTTCGGTGAGAGGCCGAAGATGATGGCCACGGCGGCGGCGACGTAGTACGCCGCCGTCGAGTAGACGCGGGTCGCCGCCATGACGCCGATGTTCTCGGCGTACGTCGTGGTCGGCGAACCGCCGACCGAGCTCGCGATCGCCGTGCCGATGCCGTCGGCGGCGATGGCCCGGCCCATGTACGGGTCGAGGTCGGTCTTCGTCATCTCGGCGACCGCCTTGACGTGACCGGTGTTCTCGGCGATGAGGGCGATAACGGCCGGCAGGACGAGGAGGATCGCCGCGACCGAGAACGACGGCGCGTGGATGCCGACCATGGCCTTGCCGTCCGGGCCGGGCGTACCGGTCGTCGGCGGCAGGCCGAACCACTGCGAGCTGGCGATGGTGTCGAAGTTCGTGCGGAAGTGCGTCGAGACCTTCCCGGCGCCGTCAGGGGCCGTGATCTGACCGAAGATCCGGTCGAAGAGCCAGGAGATGACGTAGCCGAAGACGAGCGCGAGGAACACCGCGATGCGCGAGATGAAGCCCTTGAAGGCCACCGCGCAGACGATGGTGAAGGCCATGACGAGCAAGGCCACCCACTGGTCCTGCGGCCAGTAGACCGTGGCGACCACCGGAGCGAGGTTGAAGCCGATGAGCATGACGACCGCACCGGTGACCACCGGCGGGAGCACCCGGTGCAGCACCGACGAGCCGAGGAAGTGGATGAGCACCCCGACGATCGCCAGGACGACGCCGGCCACGAGGATGGCGCCGGTGACCTGCTGCGAGGTGCCGCCCTGGGCCCGGATGGCCGCCACGGCGCCGACGAAGCTGGCCGACGTGCCGAGGTAGCTCGGCACCTTGCCGTTGACGATGAGCAGGAAGCAGATCGTCGCGATGCCGCTCATCATGATCGCGAGCTGTGCGTTGAGGCCCATGATCAGCGGGAAGACGAACGTCGCGCCGAACATCGCCACGACGTGCTGCGCACCGAGGCCCACGGTCTTGCCCCACGAGAGCCGCTCGTCCGGGGCGACGACGTCATCGGGACCCATCGTCTTGCCGTCGCCGTGCAGTTTCCAGCCCAAAGCCATGCCGACTCCTCTTGACGCGTCCTGCCGCGCCCTGCGCGATGAGTGGGCCGCGACACCGAAGTCCGACCCCGCGGATGGGCGAAACCTACTCCGCCGCGGGGCGGTCCCGTTCGTCAAAAGGTGATACACGCCGGGGGCGCCCGTCTGGCAGTTCGTGACGTCCCGGCCCGGATGACGCCCCGGGCGGTGGCGTCGCTCGGTGGGGATGTGGGCGGGTCGTCAGATGCCGCGCATCGCGTGGATCTTCAGGGCGAGGGCGAGGGTGAGGCGCAGGTCGGGATCCGTGGTGAACGGTCCGAGCATTTTCTCGAGCTTGCCGATGCGGTACCGCAGGGTGTTGTAGTGGAAGAAGAGGATCCGCGCGGTCTCGGCGACGTTGAGGTTGGTGTCGAGCAGCACGCGGAGCGTCTCGCGCAGGCCGGCGTTCTCGGCCGAGTCGTCGGTGGCCAGCTCGCGCAGCGACTCGTGGACGAACCGCCGCAGGTCGGTGCCGTCGGGCACGAGCGCGAGCAGCCGGTAGATGCCGAGGCCGTCGACGTGCGCGAGGGCGCCGTCGCCGTGCATCTGCCGGCCGACGGTCACCGCCGACAGCGCCTCCTCGTAGGCCTGGGCCAGGCCGGCCGCCGACGTGATCGGCCGTGAGACGCCGGCGGAGAAGCTGCGGCGCCCGCCACCGCCGTCGCCCCGGACGACGCGCACGAGGTCGCCGACGAGGCGCATGACGCGGTCGGTGTCGGCCGAGGCCGGCACCGGCATCAGCGTCACCACCTCGCGGCTGAACCCCATGACCGGGGTGCACGGGTCGCGGACCGCGACCGCGTGGGTCCAGGCCCGGGCGAAGCGCTGCTGGAGGAAGCGCACCTCCTCCGGGTCGCGCGTCGTGCGGTCGTCGTCCTCGTCGGTCTCGGCGACGACGACGACGAGCGGCCGGTCGATGTCCCACCCGAGCGAGGCCGCGTGCGCGACCGCGTCGGCGGGGCTGCCCGCGCGCCCGGCGAGGGCGTCGCGGAGGAACTCGGCGCGGTACTTGCCCTCGACCGCCGAGACCGCCTGGTCCTTCGTGATGGCCAGGGCGGCGACCGTCGCCGCACGCTCGAGGAGCCGGACGTCGTCGGCGGTCAGGTGCCGGTGGCTGCAGAAGGCGACGAGCACGCCGTGGTCGAGGTGCCCGGCGACGATGCGCACGGCGGCGCGGTCGGCGCCGGGGCCCTCCGGCCGGGGACCCATCGGCTCGGCCTCGGTGAGCAGCCGCCCCGTGCGGTCGAAGCAGTCGAGCGACTCGGCGTGCTCGAGCTCGCGCTGCGATCCCGCCCTGGCGATGACGCGTCCGTCGGTCGTGGTCACCATGGCCGCGCCGTCGAGGAACCCGACGACCTGCTGGCAGAGGTCGGTGAGCGACCCTCCCGCGAGGACGATCTGGACGAGGGCGCGGTCGGCGTCCTCCAGCCGCCGCAGGGTTGCGGTCTGGTGGGCCAGGATCGCGCTCAGCACCTCGGTCGTGAACGTCGCGACCGCCTCGAGCGGCACGTCGATGACGGCCAGGCCGACGCGTCGGGCGGCTTCGTGGAGGGCGACGGACGCCGGGGCGTCGACGCCGGACAGCACGAGGGCGGCCGCGCCCGCCGCGGCGAGGACGTGCACGGCCTCGGTCACGCCTGGAGTCGAGCTGCGGGCGGAGGCGCCGGTGGAGGTGGGGGTCGGGGTGTGCGCCGAGGCGGACGCCGTCGTCCACTCGGCGAGAGCGGCGGCGTCGGCCAGCACCAGCTGGTGCGTCAGCGCGTCCCCCAGGGCGGCAGCCTGGAGTGCGGCGCGCAACGGCGTCGTGCTGTCGACCGACCCGTCGAGCAGGGGCCCGGAGGCGTGCACGGTCCCGTTGACGCCGGCCGCGAGGCCGGCGATGAGGCGCAGCGAGATGCCGGACACCTCGATGTCGCCGGGGACCCGCGACCCTGCGGGCGCTGGCAAGTCACCGTCGCGCAGGGCCGGATCGTTGGCAACTTTCACCATGAGCGCACCCTACCCAGCCTCGGTAGCGTCGCGGTCAGGTTCGCGACCGGTGACGGTGCGGCCCGGCGCCGGCAGGCCCTCGCGGTCGGCGGGCCGATGGCTGCGGACGCGTCGCCCGGTCGCCTCGGCGATGGGTCGGAGGTGGCGGTGACGGACGCGTCCGACGTGCTCGTGCCCGCCTCGGTGTCGCCGCTCGTGGCCGGCGCGGTGGCCCGGGCGGTGCGCTCGTGCCCGGTGCTCGCGGCCTTCCCCACCTGCCTCTACGTCGGGGTCGGCGCGCACGAGGAGGTCCTGGCCGTGCTGACCTCGGACGCCCTGTTCCTGCCCGTCGGGCTCAGGCTCGCCGACCCGTCGGGGCGCGTGCGGTGGGGGGTCGTGCCGGGTGACGCGGTGCTCGTGGGTGGCGGACGCGTGCTGCTGCCCGACGTCGAGATCGTGGCGTCCCGGCTCGCCCGGCCCGCGCGCGTGCGGCCGGGGATGCCACGTGCCGGGGCGGCCGCGTCGCTGCCGGAGCCGGGCGTCCTCGGCCAGCTCGTCCACGAGGTCGTGGCCGACGCGCTCGCCGGACGCCCGGTCGGTGCCGGGGTCCGCGGGCTCGTCGGCGCGGGCCGCGGGCTGACGCCGAGCGGGGACGATGCGCTGTGCGGCGCGCTGCTCGCCCTCGTGGCCGCCGGGTCGGCCACCGGCCCTCGTGACGGAGGCGTCGGCGCCGGGCGCGCCCTGTCGGCCCTGCGCACCGCCGTCGGGCAGGACCTGGGTCGCACGACGAGCCTGTCCGCCGCGCTCCTCGTCGCGGCGGGTGACGGCTATGCGGTGCCGGAGGTCGTGCGGCTCGTGTCGGCCCTGCAGGGTGGGGCGGGTCAGGCCACGTCGCCGGAGGCCGTTGCCGCCGTGGCGGACTGCCTCGCGCCGGTCCTCGCCATCGGGCACTCGTCGGGGCACGACCTCGTCTCCGGCCTCGCCGGAGCGCTGCTCGCCCTCGATGCAGCTGCCCCGCCTGTCCCGCAGGGCAGGTCCGATGCCGACCACCGGGAATCCAACACCGAGAAGGGACCCCGCAGTGCCTGACCACGTCGAGCTGAGGACCGGCGCCTACCACGACTCCGTCAGCCTCATGCAGGTGTCGCGCACGGTCGCGGCCACACCCGGTGTCGAGGCCGCCCAGGTGGCGATGGCCACCGACCTCAACCTCGAGGTCATCCGCGCCATGGGTTTCGAGGTGCCCGACGCGTCGCCCAACGACCTCGTCGTCGCCGTCCGCGGCAGCGACGAGGCCGTGGCGGCGGCCCGCGTCGCCGTCGACGAGGCCCTGGCCGGGCTCCGTCCGGTGCCCTCCGGTGGCGGCGGGTTCGGTGAGGCGCCCCCGAGCCGCACGCTCGGCGGTGCCATCACCGCCTCCGGCGCCGGCCTGGCCCTCGTCTCGGTCCCCGGGCCGAACGCGGCGGTCGAGGCCTTCGACGCGGTCCGCGCCGGTGTCTCGGTCATGGTGTTCTCCGACAACGTGCCGGTGGCCGACGAGGTGCGGCTCAAGGACGCCGCCGCCGAGGCGGGCGTGCTCGTCATGGGTCCGGACTGCGGCACCGCGGTCGTCGGTGGAGTCGCCCTCGGCTTCGCCAACGTCGTGCGGCCCGGTCCGGTGGGGCTCGTCGCGGCATCGGGCACCGGCGCGCAGCAGGTCATGTGCCTCCTCGACGCGGCCGGTGTCGGCGTCAGCCACTGCCTCGGTGTCGGCGGCCGTGACCTGTCGGCCGCGGTGGGCGGCCGCTCGACGCGCCAGGCGCTCGCCGCGCTGGCCGCGGACCCGACCACCGACCGCGTCGTCGTCGTCTCGAAACCGCCGGACCCCGAGGTGCTCGCCGACCTGGAGGCCTTCGCGGCGGGTCTGGGCAAGCCGGTGCACTGGGCGACGCTGGGGCAGGGGCGCGCCGACCTCACGGCGTCGGTCGAGGCCGTGGTCACGGCCGCCGGTGGTGCCTCGTCCGTGCCACCCGTGCCACCCGTGCTGCCGCGATGGCCGGTGTGGCAGGGGACCTCGTCGAGCGAGCAGGCCACCGGGCCCTCGCTGCGCGGCCTGTTCTGCGGGGGCACGCTGGCCGACGAGGCGATGCTCGTGGCCGCTGCGTCCCTGGGCGACATCCGGTCCAACATCCCCCTGCGCCCGGACCTCGCCCTCGGGCCCGACCTGCGCGACCCCGGCCACGTCGTCGTCGACTTCGGTGACGACACGCTGACGCGCGGCCGGGCCCACCCGATGATCGACCCGTCGCTGCGGCTGCAGCGCATCGCCACGGAGGCCGTGGACCCGACGTGCGGGGTCCTGCTGCTCGACCTCGTCCTGGGCCACGGCGCCCATGCCGACCCCGCCCCCGAACTCGCCGACGCGGTGCGGGCCGCACGCACCACCGCGGCGGAGGCCGGACGTACCCTGCCCGTCGTCGTGTCGGTGACCGGCACCGCGTCGGACCCGCAGGACCTCGAGGCGTCCGTCGCGGCGCTCGTCGAGGCGGGTGCCACCGTCCTGCTGTCCAACGCCGCCGCCGCCCGCGAGGCCGTCCGCCTCCTCGGCCGCGAGGCGCCCGCACCCTCCACGCCCACGGACCGCGCGAGGGTTCCCGCAGCAGCCGGGCCGGAGGGTGCCTCGGTCGACGGAGCCCCTCCGCTGAGCGGGCTCCTCGAGTCCGACGTCACCGTGGCGACCGCCGGCATCCCGCTGCTCGCCGAGTCGTTGCGGGCCCAGGCGGTCCGGGTGTCCGAGGTGGCGTGGCAACCGCCCATGCCCGGCACGGAGGGTCATCTGGCACTGGTCCTCGCCGACCCGCGTCGCGACGCCGCCAACGCCGAGGCGCTGCGCCGCATGGTCGCCGCGGGCGCCGACCTCGTCGACGTCCGAACGGCGTCGGACGCGCTCGGCCTCGAGCCGGGCACCTTCCTGCACGCCGGGCCGCCGATCGAGTTCGCCCGCGCGTCCGGGCCGCTCAGGGGTGCGCTCATCGGCGCGATGCTCTTCGAGGGGTTGGCCGACACCGCGGAGGAGGCGGAGGCCAGGCTCGAAAAGGGCGATGGCATCACGCTCGAGCCGTGCCACCACCGCGACGCCGTCGGGCCGATGGCCGGGGTCGTGAGCCCGTCGATGTGGCTCTACGAGCTGCGCGACGACGTCCACGGCAACACGTCGTGGTGCTCCCTCAACGAGGGCCTCGGCAAGGTGCTGCGCTACGGCGCCTACGGGCCCGAGGTCATCGACCGGCTGCACTGGATGAGCTCGGTGCTCGGACCGATCCTCCGGCAGGCCGTGCGCGCCCGGGTCGACGCCTCCGGGCCGGTCGACGTGAAGGCGGTCATCGCGCAGATGCTCCAGATGGGCGACGAGGGGCACAACCGCAACCGGGCCGGCTCCCTCATGCTCCTGCGCGAGCTGCTGCCGACGATGATCACGGCCGACGCGTCGTCGACCGACATCGCCGAGGTGGTGCGCTTCTCCGGTGCCAACGAGCACTTCTTCCTCAACCTCGGGATGCCGGCATGCAAGTTGAGCACCCTTGCCGCACATGGCATCCCGGGCTCGAGCGTCGTGACGACCATGGCACGCAACGGGACCGACTTCGGTATCCGCGTCTCCGGCACGGGCGACGCCTGGTTCACGGGCCCGGCCAACACGCCGGAGGGGCTGTTCCTCGGCGCCTACGGGCCGGCTGACGCCAACCCCGACATCGGCGACTCCGCGATCACCGAGACGGCCGGCATCGGCGGGTTCGCCATGGCGGCAGCGCCGGCCATCGTCAGGTTCGTCGGCGGCGACGTGCCGTTCGCGCTGCGGGCCACCCAGACGATGTACGAGATCACCGTCGGCGAGCACCAGGCCTTCCAGGTCCCGATCCTCGAGTTCCGCGGCACCCCGACCGGCATCGACGTCGCCGCCGTGGCGCGCACCGGGATCCTGCCGCAGATCAACACCGGCATGGCCGGACGCGTCGCGGGCACGGGCCAGGTCGGCGCGGGCCTCGTCACCCCGCCGGAGCAGTGCTTCACCCAGGCCCTCGCGGCCCTCGCGACGCTGGCGGGTGAGGCCACCACCTGACCCCTCGGACTTCGCCGCTCGGACGTCTTGTCGACACGTCCGGCCGGGAGCACTCTTGGAGGTGGCCGCCATCGGGCGCCGACGCTGACGACCGTCCATCTTTCCGACCACCGAACGGAGCAGTCATGCGTCGACCACGCATCGTGACCGCTGCCCTGGCATCCCTGGCCACCGCCCTCGCGGGTGCCGCAGTGGCGGTCGCCGCGCCGTCGGACGTCCTCGTGACGAACGGCAGCCCGGTGACACCCTTCTCGCAGAACAAGCAGAACGAACCGGCCGTCGCCATCGACGCGCACGCGCCCTCGGTGGTGGCCGCGGGCTCCAACGACGAGATCGACCTCGAGTCGTGTGCCGCGGGCGACCCCACCACGTGTCCCTTCACCGCCGGTGTCGGACTGTCCGGCATCTACTTCTCCTCGACCGGTGGCGCGTCCTGGACGCAGCCGACCTACACCGGGTTGACGGCCCGCGACTGCCTCGGCCCGGCACCGTGCCAGACGCACGTCGGCCCGATCGGGACGCTGCCCCGGTACTACGAGGCCGGCCTCTCCTCCGACGGCGACCCCGGGCTGGCGTTCGGACCGCGTCCTGACAGATCCGGCCGATTCTCGTGGGCCAACGGCTCGCGCCTCTACTACGCCAACCTGACGGCGAACATCGGCGCGACCAGGCAGGACCAGACGTTCAAGGGCTTCGAGGCGATCGCGGTCTCCCACACCGACGACATCGCCGGCGCGACGGCAGGGCACAACGCGGCGTGGTCCGCTCCGGTGCTCGTGTCGAAGCAGTCCTCGACGACGTTCTCGGACAAGGAGCAGATCTGGTCCGACAACGCGGCGAGCAGCCCCCACTTCGGCACGACGTACCTGTGCTGGGCCTCCTTCCGCAGCCAGGAGAAGGGGCGCGCGCTCCCGACGCCGCTCATCATCGGGCGGTCGACCGACGGCGGCGTGACGTGGACCTCGAGGCAGGTCGGCCCGGCCACCAACAACGGCATCAGCGGCCAGCCCGACGGTTGCACGGTCCGCACCGACAGCCACGGCGTCGTCTACGTCTTCGGCGTCGGCGTCCGGAAGGGCATCAGCTGGGAGATGATGTACCGCTCGACCGACGGCGGCGTGCACTTCACCGGCCCGAGGCTCATCGCCAGCGTCGTGAAGCCCGGCGTCTTCGACCCGGTCCAGGGTCGCCCGGTCATGGACGGCCTCGGCGGTGCTCGCGTCGACCTGGCGCCCGCGCCCAGCGTCGACATCGCCAACGGCGCCCCCACCGGGACGGGCGCGACGAACCAGATCGTCATGACCTGGGTCGACGGCAAGAACGGCCTGAACCACGAGCGTCTCATGGTCGCGACGTCCCGCACCGGTGGCACGTCGTGGACCGGTCCGACGGCCCTGGCCATCACCTCGGGCGACCGGCCGTTCTACTCGGCACCGGCGATCTCCCCGAACGGCACGGACGTCTACGTCGTGTACAACGCGTTCACGACGCCCTACCGCAACGACACGACGTCGCCACGCGGGCTCGTCGGGGCGGTGTGGCACACGGACGTCGCGGCGGGCGGTGCGCTGGCGGGCTGGGCGGAGCTGCACCGCGGTGTGGTCGGTGACCCGCGCGGCTCGTCGGCCAACGCCCTGACCGACGAGTTCCTCGGCGACTACGTCTACGCCGCGGCCTCGCGCACCGGCGTGGTGGCGGTGTGGAACGACACCCGCGACGCCGCCGACTGCCCGGCGATCGACGCCTATCGCGCGGCGCTCTACACCAACCCGGCCGCTCCGCGCCCGAACGTCATCCGGGACTGCCCGGCCACCTTCGGCAACAGCGACATCCGCTCGTCGATGCTGCTGGACCCGACGCCGTGAGCTGACCCGACACCGCCCCGCCGGCAGCCGCCGGTGCACCCGGAAAACCGGTGGGGCGGTGTCGGTCGTCCGGCCTAGGGTGGACGGGCCATGCGAGACTTCCCGCCCCACACCCGCGCCTACACCGAGCGCGGTGCCGCCGAGCCCGACACCCGCAGCCCGCGCCGCCTCCTGTGGTGGATGGTGCGGCAGAACGGCGTGCTCTTCCTCGCCGGCCTCACCGCCGCCCTCGTGTGGATGGTGCCCCAGACCGTCGGCCCGTGGATGGTCGGGCGCGCCATCGACACCGGCATCGTCGCCGGCGACGGCAGCACGACGCTGCGGTGGGTGCTCGCGCTGGCGGCCGTCACCGTCGTCGGTGCGAGCAGCGGCGTCGTCTACCACACGATCATCGTCCGCGAGTGGCTCATCGCCCTCTACGGCACGACGAAGCTCGTCACCCGCAAGGCGCTCCAGCTGGGCCACGTCCTGACCCGTCGTACGCCCACCGGCGAGGTCCTGTCGGTCTCCGGCAGCGACGGCGACCAGTTCGGGGCGCTCATGGAGATCTCGACCCGGGCGTTCTCGCAGCTGGCGGCCTACCTCGTCGTGGCCGGCATCGTCCTCACGACGTCGGTGCGCATGGGGGTCCTCGTCCTCGTGTCGGCGCCGCTGCTCGTCGTGCTGGGCTCGCCGTTGCTGCGGCCGATGCAGCGCTGGCAGGGTGTCGAGCGGTCCCGCAACTCCGAGCTGACCTCGATGGCCACCGACATCGTCGCCGGCCTGAGGATCCTGCGCGGCATCGGCGGCGAGGACACCTTCGGCGGCAACTACGCGGCCCAGTCGCAGCGGGTCCGGCGCTCCGGGGTCGCGGCCGGCCGCTGGCTGGCCGCCGTCGAGTCCGTCGGCGTGCTCCTGTCGGGCGGCTTCGTCGTGGCCCTCATGTGGGTCGGCACGCGCGAGGTCGCCCAGGGACGCCTCACCGTGGGCCAGCTCGTCAGCTTCCTCGGCTACGGCCTGTTCCTCATCCAGCCGATGCGCACGTTCGTCGAGTTCGCCCAGAAGTGGACGCGCTCGGTCGTCTCGGCACGCAAGGCCGTCGCTGTGCTCGCCCAGCGCCCGCCGTGGGTCCACCCCGACGACCCGCAGCCCCTGCCGCACCGCGCCGCCATCGTCGACGAGCGGTCCGGTGCCACGTTCGAGCCCGGCCGCCTGACCATGGTGGTGAGCGCCGTGCCCGACGACTCGGCCGCGCTGGCCGACCGCATCGGTCGGTACCTGCCCCGCGACGAGGGCGCGCTCGTCAGCGACGAGATCCCCGAGGACCTCAAGGGTCGCGCGGCCCGACGCGAGCGCTCCGCCCGCACGCGGGCACGGGAGGAGCAGGCGCGCCGCGACGAGGAACAGGCCCGGCGTCCGTGGGGCGTCACCGTCGGCGGCGTCGACCTCTCGCGGGTCGAGCTCGACGACGTCCGCGACACCATCCTCGTCAGTGACACGGCGCCGCAGGTCTTCGCCGGCACGCTCCGCCGCGCCGTCGACCCGCTCGGACGCCTCACGCGCGACGAGGCCGAGCGTGCCCTGCACACCGCGTCGGCCGAGGACGTCTTCGACGCGCTGCCCGGCGGCTGGCAGGGCGAGCTGGAGGAGCGTGGACGCGGTCTGTCCGGTGGCCAGCGCCAGCGCATCGTCCTCATGCGGGCGCTCGCCGCCGACCCCGAGGTCCTCGTCCTCGTCGAGCCGACGTCGGCCGTCGACGCCCACACCGAGGCGCGCATCGCCGAACGGCTCGGACCGCACCGCGCCGGCCGCACGACGATCGTCATGACCGCGTCGCCGCTGCTGCTGCACCACGCCGACGAGGTCGTCCTCCTCGAGGAGGGGCGCGCCACCGAGCGCGGCCGCCACGCCGACCTGCTCGCGCGTTCCGACGCCTACCGCGCGGTCGTCGCGCGCGGCGACGCTGACCCGTCCGTCCTCGCCCGCCACGGTGCGGAGGAGAGCCGATGAGCCACACCGACCAGCTCGACGAGCTCGACCGGCCCGACCGGGCCGACGGGGCCGACGGGGCCGACCGGGCCGACCGGGCCGACGGGGCCGACCAGCACGACCTGCTCGAGCGGAACGAGCACCGCGCCGGTTCGACCGTGCCCGCCGCCCTGCTACCGGCCGAGCTCGCCGCCGAGTCGGCACGCACGTGGGACGCCGCCCACGAGGCGCCGGCCGTGCCGGCCGAGCTGCGCCCGCCGGCGTCCGCGTCGGTGGGGGAGCGGCTGGCGGCGCTGCGGCGTCGCCACCTGCTGCGCGAGCGGCGGGCCCGGGAGTTCGTCGCCGACACGATGAACGCCCGGACCGGCCTGCCCATCGCGACCACCCGCGACGTCGTCCGGTTCATGCGTGGCCTGTTGTCCGACGAGAAGGTGCTGGTCGTCACCGTCGTCCTGGCCAACGCCCTCGCTGCCGGTGCCGGCCTGCTCGTGCCGCGGGTGCTCGGCCGGCTCGTCGACTCCACCGTGGCCGACGTGCAGGCCGGACGCGTCGACGCCGCGATGGCCGGAGCCAGCTCGGCCGCGCTCGTCGTCGCGACCCTCGTCGTCGTGCAGGGCCTGTTCACGTTCGCGGCGCAGCTGTCGGCGACGTACCTGGGGCAGGGCGTCCTCGCCACCGCCCGCGAGTACGTCGTGCGCGCCATCCTCCGGCTGCCCCTGTCACGCGTCGAGAGCGCGAGCACCGGCGACCTCGTGACCCGGGTGACCCGCGACGTCGGCACCATGAGCGAGAGCGTGCGCTGGGCGCTGCCCCAGTCCCTCTTCGCCGGTATCACCGTCGTGCTGACGCTCGTGGCGATGGTGACCAACTCGCTCTGGCTGTCGCTGCCCTCGCTCGTGCTCATGACCGTCGCGCTCGCGCAGGTGCGCCGGTACCTTCGCCGCGCCGCCCGGGGCTACCTCACTGAAGGCGGCACCTACTCGCGGATCAACACGACGCTCACCGAGACCGTCGAGGGTGCCCGCACCGTCGAGGCCCTGGGGCTCGCGCGGCACCGGATGCGCCGCGGCGACGACGACATCGAGGTGTCGGGGCAGGCCGAGCGCTACACGATGACGCTGCGCAACCTGCTCTTCGCCGTCATGGACGTCGCGTTCAGCCTCCCGCGGGTCCTCGTGCTCTTCCTCGGGGCGCTCGGCTTCGCGCAGGGGTGGGCGACGCTCGGGCAGATCACCACGGCGATCCTCTACGCCGAGGCGCTCTGGGCGCCGTTCGACATGCTCGTGCACACCGTCGACCGGGTGCAGGTCGGCGTCGCGTCGACGACCCGCCTGCTCGGCATCGCCACCGTGCCGCCCGACCGCACGCCGGGCACCGCGCGACCCGCGGGCCCCGACCTCGAGGGCCGCGACCTGCGCTATGCCTACCGCAGCGGTCACGACGTCCTGCACGGCATCGACCTGACGATGGCGACCGGGGAGCGGCTGGCCATCGTCGGTCCGAGCGGTTCGGGCAAGTCGACCCTCGGACGGTTGCTGGCGGGCATCCACGGGCCACGCACCGGCTCGGTGACCGTCGGCGGCGTCGAGCTGGTGGAGCTGCCTCTGGACGTCCTGCGCCGGGAGGTCGCCCTCGTCACCCAGGAGCACCACGTCTTCATCGGCTCGGTCCGCGACAACGTCGTGCTCGCCCGCGAGGGCGCGAGCGACGACGCGGTGCGCGAGGCGCTGCGGGCCGTCGATGCGCCGGACTGGGTCGAGCGGCTGCCCGAGGGGCTCGAGACGAAGCTCGGCTCGGGACACCAGGCGCTGACGCCGGGGCAGGCCCAGCAGGTCGCGCTCGCCCGGCTCATCCTCGCCGACCCGCACACCATCGTCCTCGACGAGGCCACCTCGCTCATCGACCCGCGGACGGCGCGCCACCTCGAGGGTTCGATGAACGCGCTGCTCACGGGGCGGACGGTCGTCGCCATCGCGCACCGGCTGCACACGGCACACGACGCCGACCGCATCGCCGTCGTCATCGACGGGCGGGTCGCCGAGCTCGGCAGCCACGACGAGCTCGTCGCGCTCGACGGCGAGTACGCCGCGCTCTGGCGCGCCTGGACCTCCTGAGGCGCCCGCGCTTCCGGCGGCACACGCGAGAGCCCGCCCCGGGAGGAGGGCGGGCTCTCGTCCACGTCGCGGCAACCCCTGACCGCCACGGCGTGGGTGCGCGGTCGACGACAGGGCGGGTGGGTGGTGTGTCGTGACCGGCTGTCCCACGATAGGCAGAAAACTTCCATCTCCTACGGGAATCGCGTGGGATTGCTTCGTTCCCGAGGTGCCGAGTCGCCTCGAGGCGTCGCGGGCCGGGAGACCCACGGGATGGGCCCGTGACGCGCCCGGCGGGACCCGGGTCTCGACGGGGAGACGCTGCCATGTTTGGCTGGCGCCATGACCCAGGGTATGAGGCACCGATGAGCGACCCGACGACGCAGCACGCCGACCGAGCCACGTACGTCATCGTCGGCGGTGGTCTGGCCGCCGCCAAGGCCGTCGAAGGCATCCGCGAGAGCGACCGGGAGGGCAGCATCGTCCTCGTCACCGAGGAGCCGCGGCTGCCCTACGAGCGTCCGCCACTGTCCAAGAGCGTCCTCAAGGGTGACGAGGAGCCGGCGTCGGCGTTCACCCACGACGAGGGTTGGTACGCGGAACAGGGCGTGGAGCTGCGGCTCGGCACGGCGGCCACCTCTCTCGACCCGGCCGCACGGACCGTGACGCTCGAGGACGGCTCCGTCGTCGGGTACGACAAGATCCTCCTCGCGACCGGGTCCTCGCCGCGGGCGCTCGACGTGCCGGGCGCCGACCTCGAGGGTGTCCTCTACCTGCGCGAGATGCCGGAGTCCGAGGCGCTCAAGGCGCGCCTGGGCAAGGACGCGCGGATCGTCATCGTCGGCGCCGGCTGGATCGGCCTCGAGGTCGCGGCCGCGGCGGCCGAGGCCGGTGCCTCCGTCACGATCGTCGAGCCGCAGCCGACGCCGCTCAACGCGGTCATGGGTGAGACGGTCGGTTCGTGGTTCGCGGGCCTGCACCGCAGCCACGGTGTCGAGTTCCGCTTCGGCGAGGGCGTCGACCGGATCGAGGGGGACGGGCGTGTCGAGGCCGTCGTCACCCGCTCGGGTGACCGCCTGCCGGCCGACGCCGTCGTCGTCGGGGTGGGGATCACGCCGAACACCGGCCTCGCCGAGAAGGCAGGCATCGAGGTCGACAACGGCATCGTCACCGACGCCGCGCTGCGCACGTCCGCCGACGGCGTCTGGGCCGCGGGCGACGTCGCGAGCTGGCGCAGCAACACGCTCGACCGCAACATCCGCGTCGAGCACTGGGCCAACGCGAACGACGGCGGCCTCGCGGCCGGCCGCTCCATGGCGACCGGTGAGCAGACGTACGACCCGGTGCCGTTCTTCTTCTCCGACCAGTACGACGTCGGACTCGAGTACGCCGGGTACGTGCCGCGGGACTCCGGCGCCGAGGTCGTCCTGCGCGGGAAGCCGGAGAGCAACGAGTTCATGGCGTTCTGGGTCGTACCGGAGGCCGACGGCGTGCGGGTTCTCGCCGGTATGCACGTCAACGTGTGGGACACCATCGACGCGGTGCAGCAGCTCGTGCGCAACGGCACGGTCGTCGACCGTGACCGGCTGGCCGATTCCGACGTCCCCCTCGAGGACCTCACCACCTGAGCGACGCTCGCCCGGCTGACGGGCTGCCCGGACGGCCGCGGGGACGCCCCCGCGGCCGTGGCAGGATGTCCCCCGTGACGGCACGCATCCTCGACGGCAAGGCGACCCTCAAGACCATCAAGGCCGAGCTGGCCCAGCGGGTCGCACGGCTGGCCGAGCAGGGGGTCGTCCCCGGGCTCGGCACGGTTCTCGTCGGCGAGGACCCGGCGAGCCAGTGGTACGTCAACGCCAAGCACCGGGACTGCGCCGAGATCGGCATCACGAGCATCCGCCGCGACCTGCCGGCCTCCGCCACGCAGGCCGAGGTCGAGGCCGTCATCGACGAGCTCAACGCCGACGCGGCCTGCACCGGCTTCCTCGTCCAGCAGCCGACCGGCCTCGACGAGATGGCGCTGCTGTCGCGCGTCGACCCGCGCAAGGACGTCGACGGCCTGCACCCGACCAACCTCGGGTGGCTGGTCCTCGGCAAGCCGGCCCCGCTGCCGTGCACGCCGATGGGCTGCATCGAGCTGCTGCGCCGCCACGACGTGCCGATCGCCGGCGCGAAGGTCGTCGTCGTCGGGCGCGGCCTCACCGTCGGTCGACCACTCGGGCTGATCCTGACCCGCAGGAGCGAGAACGCCACCGTGACCCTGTGTCACACCGGCACCAAGGACCTCGCCGGGGAGGTGCGCCAGGCCGACATCGTCATCGCCGCCGCCGGCGTGCCCGGCATCGTCACGGCCGACATGGTCAAGCCGGGTGCCGCGGTGCTCGACGTCGGCGTGAGCCGGGTCGAGGGCAGGGTGGCCGGTGACGTCGCCCCCGACGTCGCGGAGGTGGCCGCCTGGATCAGCCCCAACCCGGGTGGCGTCGGCCCGATGACTCGCGCGCTCCTGCTGACGAACATCGTCACTGCCGCCGAGACGTCGGCCGCAGCGGGAGCCTGAGCCGCCCCGATGCAGTGGCGGGGTAGCGGGTTCGTCGTCCTCAGCTGGTGGTACCTCGTGGCCGCCGTCGCCGCTGCCGGCGTGCTGATGATGGGCTTCTACGACGTCCGGTGGGGTGGGCGGATCATGGCCGCGGCGTTCGGCGTGGGTGCCGTCATCCGCCTCGTCGCCCGGCCGGCGCGCAAGGCGGGCGGCCTCAACGTCCGCTCGCGCGCCTTCGACGTCATCGTCCTGCTGACGCTCGGCATCGGTGTGCTCATCGCGTCGGCCACCGTCAACGTCTCGACCGAGGGACCGACCCACACCACGGTCGACCGCACCACCCGCTGAGCCGACGCCTCCCGCGTTCGCGCGGTCGAGGTGATTCCTCGCCGTCGGCCGCGACCGACCACCTCGACTGGATCGTGGCCCGCGTCCGTCGAGGTGATTCCTCGCCGTCGGCCGCGACCGATCACCTCGACCGGGTTGTGGCCCGCGTCCGTCGAGGTGATTCCTCGCGGTCGGTCGCGACGTATCACCTCGACGCCGTCGCCTCCGCGAACCGCACGTGCCGGAAACGGCGACGGGCGCCGGTCACCCGCGGTGATCGGCGCCCGTCGCTGGCTGAGGCGAGCCGGCCTAGATGAGGCCGAGGCCCTTGACGGCGTCGCGCTCCTCAGCGAGCTCGGCCACCGAGGCGTCGATCTTGCCGCGCGAGAAGTCGTCGATGTCGAGGCCCTGGACGATCGACCAGCGGCCGTCCTGCACCGTGACGGGGAAGGAGGAGACGAGGCCCTCCTCGACGCCGTAGGAGCCGTCCGAGCGGACCGCCATCGAGACCCAGTCACCGTCGGGCGTGCCCTGGACCCAGGTGCGCGCGTGGTCGATGGTCGCCGATGCCGCGGAGGCGGCCGAGGAGGCACCGCGCGCCTCGATGATGGCCGCGCCCCGCTTGGCGACGGTCGGGATGAAGGTGTTCTCGAGCCAGTCCTGGTCGCCCACGGCCTCGGCGGCGTTCTTGCCCGAGACCTCGGCGTGGAAGAGGTCGGGGTACTGGGTTGCCGAGTGGTTGCCCCAGATCGTCATCCTCGTGATCTCGGTGACCGGCACGCCGAGCTTGGCGGCGAGCTGGCTGATGGCGCGGTTGTGGTCCAGGCGCGTCAGGGCCGAGAAGCGCTCGGTGGGGATGTCGGGGGCGTTGCTCATGGCGATGAGCGCGTTGGTGTTGGCCGGGTTGCCGGTGACGGTGACGCGGATGTCGTCCGCCGCGACCTCGTTCAGGGCCTTGCCCTGCGGGGCGAAGATGCCGCCGTTGGCCTCGAGGAGGTCGCCGCGCTCCATGCCCGGGCCGCGGGGGCGGGCCCCGACGAGGAGGGCGTGGTTGACGCCGTCGAAGACCTTCGTGGCGTCGTCGCCGATCTCGACCTTGGCGAGCGTCGGGAAGGCGCAGTCGTCCAGCTCCATGACGACACCCTCGAGCGCCTTGAGCGCCGGCGTGATCTCGAGCAGTCGCAGCTCGACCGGGGTGTCGGGACCGAGGAGCGCACCGCTCGCGATGCGGAACAAGAGGCTGTAGCCGATCTGGCCGGCGGCGCCGGTGACGGCGACCTTGACAGGGGTTGTGCTCACGTGAGGGCCCTTCACATCGGTGTGGCGCTTGGACGCTCCGACGCTACCAGCGTGCGCGGCGCACCCCCGCGCCGCCTGCGTGCGGCCTTGGTCACCGAGCCGTGCAGGCGCGCCGCTCGATGGGTTCAGTCGGCCGGGTCGGCGGCCGGCAGCCGGGAGGCCGCGCGTTCCTGCTCCCACGCGCGGCGGGCCGACTCGCGGTACCAGTCCGGAACGGGTGCTGCGGTGCGGGCCCGCGCCCGGACGACAAACCCGTCGCACTCGTGGATCGACCGGTCCTGAAGCGCGGGGAGGACGCAGAAGGCGCGCTCGAGGGCGTGGGCGAGCGTGCCGTCCTTGGGTGTCGGCTCGCGAACGTAGGCCCGGGTGGGCTCGGCGAGGAGCGGGGCGATGGCGTCGAGCCGGGCCCAGAACATCGTTCCCGCGAAGAACCCGAGCTCCTCGGGTCGGTCCAGGTGACCGAGCGCCTCGTCGGAGACGTGGGGCGCCAGCAGCCGGCGGACCGTGGTGGCGTTGCCGCTCCAGTAGGTGGAGAGCGGGAAGTAGGTGCCGCTCGGGCCGACGACGCCGGTGTCGGGACACCGCAGGGTCCGCAGGATGTCCTCGACCGTCTGCTCCTCGGCCGGGAGCAGCTGCTCGAGCATCGTGTCGCGCCAGGTGTCGCCGGAGTCGGAGTGCAGTGAGCGCTTGGCGTGGATCTTGAGGACCCCGACGTAGCCGAGGCGTTGCAGGGCAGCGGCGACGAGGGTGAACGGCAGGACATCGCGTCCACGGTTGGGCACGACGAGGCAGCGGGCTCCGGGGTAGCGCGCCCGGATCGTCGCCGCCAGCGACCCGTGACCGCTCGGGAGCGTGACGAACAGGTCGACACGTCCGGAGCCCACCCTGTCGAGGTAGGTCACGAGCCCTGGCCACAGCTCGGGGTAGTAGAGGTGCAGCGCGATGGCCAGGTCGTGCCGGCGGCCTCGCCACAGCCTGGTCCGCGCGCGGCTCAGGGCGGCGTCGCGCACGTCGGGCAGGTCGGCGCGCAGTCGGGTCAGGCGCGATCGCATCCTGCGGGCGACACGGCGTGCTCGTCGTGGGGTGGGGACCATGCGGGCCAGTGTGTCAGTGTGCGAAGGCGAGGGTCGTCAGGGCGATGAGCCAGCTGACGAAGCTGCCGACGAGGAAGTACTCGGTGACGTCGTCGATGCCGGCCGGTCCGCCGCCGTAGCTGCCCCCGGGACCGGAGGTGCGCGCCGCGGCCTGGACCTCCGGGAAGCGGAGCAGGCCCTTGGCGGCGATGACGATGCCGGCGGCGCCCAGCTCTCCGGCGAGCCCCAGACCGAGGATGACGAGTCGCTCCATGGGCCCGAGGAGGCGACCGCCCTTGAGACGGTCGGCCGGGCCGATCGACGGGCCGGCCGACCCACCTGCCGTCGGAGCACCACCGGGTACCCCGACGGGCACGGAGGCGGCCGCGGACCCCTGGGCCGTGCGGGCGCCGGGGGGCAGGGCGCCGATGACGACGAGGACGAGGCGCACGATGACGTTGGCCGTGGCGACGTTGAAGGACACGAGGCCGGCGATGAGCAGGACGCGGGCGGGTGAGTGGGACGTGCCGCCCGGCAGGTCGGCCCAGTGCAGCCACGTCTCGAGGAGCCCGCCCGGTCGGCTGGCCGCTCCGGAGAAGAGGAGCAGCCCGACGACGACGGCGCCGAAGACGGTGAGCGCGGCGAGCGAACGGCGTCCGGTGAGCTGGGCGTGGTGCGACAGCTGCATCCAGGCGGCGCACGCCACGAGGGCGAGGGCGAGCGCGACGACGTCCGACCACGAGCGCAGGCCCGCGACGACCGCCACGACGACGACGACCAGCGGGCCGGCGACGTGCGCTACGAGCCGTGAGTGCCGCCATGACGAGGAGCGCACGAGGTCGGCGACGCCGAGCCCGACGAGGACGACCGACAGCCACGTCACGACAGCCGCCCCAGCACCGCCATGGCGTCGAGGGCCACGCCGACGCCGTCCCGCCGCACCCGCTGCGACACGGCGGACGGGCTGACGCCGAGCCGCGCGGCGACGTCGAGCTGGCTCTGGCCGTCCATGAGTCCTCCGAGGATGTCGCGGGTCGTCGTCGACATGGAGCCAACCACGAAGTCCAGACAGTCGAGGGCGGCGCGCAGCGCCGTCGCCGTGTCAGCGGTGTCCGACGCGTCCGACGCGTCCGACGCGTCGGCCTCCGACGCGTCGGCAGCGTCCGTCGTGCCGGCGGCCGCCGCGGTCGCGCCGGCACCGCGGGCTCGTCCTGGGGCCGGGCCGGGGGAGTAGGCGGTGCGCGCCGTGCGCGACTGCGGACGGCTCGCGCGCTCCTCGATCTCGACGATGGCGTCGCGGGCGGCCCAGTAGCCGGGGCCGTCGTGGACACCACGCACCGGGTCGAGCGTCGAGACGGCTCCCCGGCCGAGTCCGAAGCGGACGTCGGCGTCGGGGTGCAACCGGGCGCGCACGCGAAAGCTGGCCGTGAGGGCGTCCCCGAGCGTGGCGAAGACGCCCTGGAACTCGTCGCCCAGCGTGATGACGAGCGGGTCGAGCGGCGTGACCGCTCGGTTCGCGGACGCGATTGCCTCCTCGATGGAGTCGTGGAGCCGCTGCCGGTCGGGGTGCAGCCGGGAGTCGACGATGTCGCCGATGAGGACGACAGGTGAAGATTCAGCCTTCATCGAGCCCACATGAAGATCATAACTTCTTTTATGACCGATGAAGCTATTGGCTGCATTGTTGCGGAGGCCCGGTTTTTCGAGGTCGGTACACCATGACGGTCTCCGCCAGGTGGGCGCCCGCGGAGGACGCACGCACACGAGGAAACTCGCCCGCTGGCTCGTAATCCCGTTCCAGGGCCAGCCCGGCTGCTGCCAATACCCGCACCGAGACCGCCCTGGGAGCCGAGGGTGACACGAGTAGAAGAGCGTTCCGAACGCTGCACCGGTCGTTCTCGATGGCGAGCCGCGCGGCCGGCTCGCTCCCGCGGTACCCGCCGATGATCCATCCTTCGCCTACAGCTCGGGCGCCCAGGATGAAGATCGAACCTGGAGAGTCACCGGTGAGATCCAGCACGCGAGTCTGCTCGTCGATGTGGAGCCGTTGGGCAAGGGCTCCGAGCGCCGTCACGGCTTGGTGATCTTCGCCCGTCAGGCGGATCGTGCCCCCTCCGACTCGAGTCTCGATCGTGGCGGTAGAAAGAGGCGCGTAACGGTACGGAGCGGCGGCCGCGGTAACCAGTGTGGCAATGAGCAGCGTGGTTGCGGCGATCGTGGGCGCCACCCATACCAAGCGCAGGCGTCCTGTGCCGAAGAATCGGACGAGCAGGACGCCGAGCGCGAGGAGCCAGAAGCAGGCGGCGCGACCCTGAGCGGCCCACAGATTCACGTTGGTGCCGAAAGCGTAGGCAGGGGGCATGCACAGCAGCGCCCCGACCGTCGTGACCTGGAGGCGGTCAATGCGGCCCAGCAAGGGCACCAAGCCTGTTCGGGTGCGGTCTCGCGAGAAGAGTGACCACGTCACAACGGCGACCGCCCCGATGCCCGTGGCTGTGGCGAGCAGCAGGTTGGACGCGGCATCGGTCGCCGCGAGCGGCGTGCTGGCGGGCCGCTGCTCCCAGCGCCACACCAGGGAGTACGCGATCACCCCGAGGCCGGCCATCAGAGTCAGGAAGGCGAATCCTTCTCCGAGGTGGCGTCTCCAGCTCTTGGGGGACAGGCGGGTGGCTCGGGTGGCGACATATACGGCTCCGAGAGCGACGGCCACAGCGAGAAGCAGGAGGACCAGCGTCAGCGGCTGTCCAAGGAACGGGTCGCGCCTCACGAGGCTGTCATGGCCGCCCAGAGCCTGGGAGGTGGCGAATCCGGCAGACAGCACTCGAGCGAGTTCGGACGGCGACAAGCCGTACATGATCAACGTGATGCCAGCGGAAGCGCAGGTGGCGAGAGGAGCGATCCACAGCGACCGTCGCGATGGTCCCGGGAACGCGAGAATGCAGCCGACGACTATGGCCGAGAGGGCGGCGGCCGTTGTCGGTTTGCCCATGAAGGTCAGCCAGCCGCCGACACCCAGGAGGGCCGCTCCCAGCGATCGGGGCGTCCCATCGCGTGTCCCCACGACCACAAGCCCAGTCATGGCGACGGCGAGGCCTTGTAGAGCAAGAGCGTTGTACCCGGGTGTCATGGGCATCTGCGCCACCGTGGCCAAGGTTGTGGCACCCAGTCCTGCGCTCGCTCCGGCCCGCAGGAGGCGGGGCAGCCTACGGTTGCCGGTCAGAGCCGGTGTGCCGAGAACCACCCAGGCGAGTGACGCCACTGCAAGAAAGGAGAGCCCCATGCCGATCCACCGAAGCAGGACGACGTCCCCGCCTACGAGAACGTAGAGGGGGTGATAGACGTAGCCGAACAGCAGCATGGTGGAGCGATCATCAGCGGGATGGCTGATGGTGTTGAGATAGAAGCCTTCGTCCGTGAGGTCCAGACCACGCGTGGCCAACCACGCCGCCCGGCCGGCGGCGACAATTGCCGCAGTTGTCAGCCCGAGCGAAAGTGCGACGGGACAGGAGTAACGCGCAGGGCGAGAGCCGAGACTCAGCCCGCTCAACGGACCAACACCGCGCGGCCCTGGGGATCGCGAACCGCGTTCTCCACGTCGCCGGTCGCCCCCTCGATGTCGAGGTGGGCCCGGTACTCACCGGTGAGCCATTCGCACTTCGCACCTGCGATGAGGGCACCAACCGCCGGCGCGAGCCAGAGGGCCCCCAGCTGGGTGAGGCAGAACCTACCCAGGTCTTCGACGGCGAGTCGCGAGCGCAGTTTGCGGGTGTGCATCGTGCTCCTCCAGCGGACCTCGACGTCGGAATCCCCGCGCGCGGACGGGGTCATCGCAGGGTAGTGCCGGCCAGTCCGCGGCAGGGAGAAGGCCAGGTGCCGGTCGGGCCGCTGCATTGCTTCGTCCAGATGTCCGAATCGTGCAGAAGAAGGTAAATTCGCCGTTTGTACTGTTCGCGCAGGTAGCATGGGCTCGCGTCGAATGACCGCTTTCGGCTGACCCGCTCCAGGTCAGTCGGGTGGCGTCGCCCCGAAAGGAGCGGCCCGACGCCTTTCGGGGACTGCAGGGAACCAGGGGTACCAGGGTGATGAGACGGTGACGGCGAAGACTCGCAGGGCCCGCTGGGTTCGACTGGCCTGGGCGGGTGTCGACGCCGTCCTCTGGGTCGTCATGATCTTCGTCGCCCTGTGGATCCGCCTCGACTTCAGCCTCAACAACCCCTTCGTCCAGGGCGCGGCCTGGTTCGCGCTCGCGGCCATGGTCGGACAGCTGGTCCTCGGCTACGTCGTCGGGCCGTACTCGATCAGCCACCTGCTCGGCTCGTTCGAGGAGGTCGTCGAGCTGACCACGACGACCGCCGTCGTCGGCGCGCTGCTGTTCCTCGTCGGCCTCCTCGTGGAGCCGCCGGTGGTCCCGCGTGGCGTGCCGCTGACCGCCGCGGCGCTGGCGCTCGCGGCCATGTTCGCGCTGCGGTTCGTCGTGCGGACGGTTCGCTCGCACCGCGCCACGCAGTCGGTCGCGGAGCGCAAGGCGATCGTCTTCGGCGCCGGCGAGGCCGGTCGCCGGCTCGTGCGCAGCATGAAGTACGACGACGCGAGCGGCTTCGTCCCCGTTGCCCTGCTCGACGACGACAAGGGCAAGCACCGCCTGCGCCTCGAGGGTGTCCGAGTGCGGGGGACACGATCCGACCTCACCGAGGTCGCCGAGCGCTTCGACGCCGACACGCTCGTCGTCGCCCTGCCGAACGCCGAGGCCGCCACCCTGCGCGACCTCGCCGCCCGCGCCGCCGACGCCGGGCTCGAGGTCGTGAGCCTCCCGCCGCTCAAGGACATCATCGGTGGGCGTCCCACCTCGCACGACCTGCGCGACCTCGACGTCGCCGACCTGCTCGGCAGGCGCCCCGTCGAGCTCGACACCACCGCGATCGCCGAGCAGATCTCCGGTCGACGCATCCTCGTCACCGGTGCCGGTGGGTCTATCGGCTCCGAGCTGTGCCGGCAGATCGCCCGGTTCGGCCCGGCGCGCCTCTTCATGCTCGACCGCGACGAGTCCGGTCTGCAGGCAACCCAGATGAGCCTCTCCGGGCACGGCCTGCTCGACTCCGACGACCTCGTCCTGGCCGACATCCGCGACACCGCCGCCCTCGCGGAGGCCTTCGACCGGACCCGGCCCGAGGTCGTGTTCCACGCCGCCGCCCTCAAGCACCTGCCGCTGCTCGAGGCCCACCCGCTCGAGGCCTGGAAGAGCAACGTCGTCGGTACCCTCAACGTCCTCACAGCGGCCGAGCGCGTCGGGGTCTCGACGTTCGTCAACATCTCCACCGACAAGGCCGCCAACCCCACGTGCGTTCTCGGCTACAGCAAGCGTCTTGCCGAGCGCCTCACCGCCGACTTCGCCCGGCGAGCCGACGGCCGCTACGTGTCGGTGCGGTTCGGCAACGTGCTCGGCTCCCGCGGATCGGTCGTCCACGCGTTCACGGCCCAGATCGAGATGGGCGGCCCGGTGACGGTGACCCACCCAGAGGTGCGCCGCTACTTCATGCTCATCCCCGAGGCCTGCCAGCTCGTCCTCGAGGCCGCCTCGATCGGCACCGACGGCGAGGTCATGGTCCTCGAGATGGGCGAGCAGGTGAAGATCCTCGAGGTGGCCCAGACGCTCATCCGGATGAGCGGGCGCCGCGACGTCGAGGTCGTCTTCACCGGCCTGCGACCGGGCGAGAAGCTTGGCGAGGAGCTCTTCGCCCTGAACGAGCACCGGCACGCGACGGGCCACCCGCTCGTCGACAGCGTGAGTGTTCCCCCGATCGGACGCTCGCTGGTGCTGGCGCAGCCCATGGATGGGTTGGAGATCCTGGACGTTATGCAGCGCGAGGCGTTCTTCGTCGAGCCCTCGGTGCCGTCCCGAGGCTGATCGGCAAGGCTTTCTTCTTCGAGTCCACGGTGCCTGCCCGAGACCGACTGCGGTGAACGCGGCTCGAAGCCTGCGGGATCAGCTCGCGACGACCGCGCGGGCCGTCTGCGCGAGAACGACAATGTCCTTCGCCATGGATCGCGTGCGCACGTACTCGGCATAGGCCGCAGTCTTGCGCGGTAGCAGTTCTTCGACGTAGTAGGTCTCGGGGTCGGGCGCCAGAGCGAGCTCGTCGGCCTCGTTGCGGAATTGGATGCTGGCCGGGTCCGTGATACCGGGCCGAACCGAGAGGATGAGCTCACGCAGCTCCGGCGCCCACTGTTCCACGTAGACCGGGACCTCAGGCCGTGGCCCTACGAGGCTCATGTCGCCTCGGAGGACATCGAGGAGCTGCGGCAGCTCGTCGAGCTTGCTCTTGCGCAAGAACCTGCCCACGCGCGTGACTCGGGCATCGCCTGCCGCACTCACCAACCGACCGTCGTGCTTCGTCCACATGGTCCGGAACTTGTGGATTCGAAAGGTGCGACCGTTGAGGCCAACTCGCTCCTGGCGAAAGAAGACAGGACCCGGGGAGTCCAGGCGGACGGCCACACTGACCACCGCGAGCACAGGGGAGAGCGACGCCAGTAGGAGCGTCGCCATGGTCAGGTCGAAAACGCGCTTTGCTGCACGGGACACTCGCGCAATGAGCCGGCTCATCCGAAAACCCTTCGGACCGCGGAGATGACGCGGTCCACCTGGGCACTCGTCATCGAGGAGAAGAGCGGCAGGCTGAGGGCGCGGGTGAAGGAGCGCGTGGCCACCGGAAAGTCGACGTCCCTCAGGTCATAGGACTCCCGCCAATAGGGATGGCGGTGTAGCGGGATGAAGTGAACACTCGTACCGACTCCAAGTCCGGCCAGTTGCTCGATGGCACCATCGCGATCGATGGGCGCAGCATCGTCCGAGCGGACCACGTAGAGGTGCCACGAGTGCACATCATCCCCTGTGGCGCGGGCAGGCAAGTGCAGCGGAAGGTCGGCGAAAGCGATGTCGTACTGCGCAGCGATGCTGGCGCGCCGATCACGCATACTGTGGGCCCGCATCAGCTGCACCCGACCCATCGCGGCTGCGGGGTCAGGCAGGTTGTACTTGTAGCCCGGAGCCACGACTTCGTAAAGCCACGATGGTTTGGTGCTTCGGTACCGGTCGAAGACGTTTCGGTTGATGCCATGCAGGCGCATGGTTCGCACGCGCTCGGCGACGGCAGGTTTTCGGGTCACGACCATTCCTCCTTCACCCGTCGTGATGGTTTTGGTCGCGTAGAAGCTGAAGACCACGGCGTCGGACTCGCCCGCGCCGACCATGGTCCCGCCACCCACGCAAGGCAGTGCGTGTGCGGCATCCTCGACGATCAGGAGTTCGTGCTCGTCGGCAAATCGGCGAAGCGCATCCGGGTCGACCGCCAGTCCCGCGAAGTGAACGGGGATGATGGCGCGAGTCCGAGCGGTGACGGCTCGTTTGGCCGCATCCAGATCGATGTTCAACGTCGATTCATCGACGTCGACGATAACGGGATGGGCGCCGAGGTATCGCACGACCTCAGCGGTCGCCGTGAACGTCCAGGTAGGGACGATCACCTCATCGCCGGGGCGGATGCCGAGGGCCTCAAGCGCCAGGTGCAGGCCGGCAGTCGCCGAGTTGACCGCAACGGCCTCCACGTCGCCGCCTATGAACGCGGCGAACTCGGCCTCAAACGCGGCCGAGCGGGGGCCGCTGGTGAGCCAGCCGGAGCGCATCGACTCGGCGACAGCGGCGATCTCCGCTTCCCCAACGTCGGGGAGGGCAAAGGGTAGGAAATCAGGCTCTGTCGCGCTCAAGGCGCCCTCTTCCACTTCAATACGGCATATGGGTCATATGTAGGATATGCCCTGTAAGGGACGGTCGTGGCCCCGCGACCTGCCAGCGTCAGAGGACGGAGTGGAGCATGCGGTTCGGGCTCCTCACCCAGTGGTACGACCCGGAACCGGGACCCGCGGCGCTTCCCGGCGTCCTGGCGCGCGGTCTCGCGGAACGTGGGCACCAAGTGCGGGTCCTGACGGGCTTCCCGAACTACCCGACGGGCCGCCTCGCGGACGGCTACTCGCTTCAGAGACATCTCGTGGAGGAGTGCGATGGCGTCGACGTGCATCGTGTCGCCCTGTACCCCAGCCATGACAGCTCGGCGCTACGTCGAGTCGCCAACTACAGCTCATTCGGGGCTTCGTCGATGGTGAACGGTTATCCGGCGTTGCGAGACTTGGATGCATTGTGGGTCAACTACTCGCCGGTCACCGTGGGAGGCGCTCAGCTGCTCGCGCGGTATGCCTTCGGGGTCCCGTCGGTGGTCCACGTTCTGGATCTGTGGCCCGACACCCTTCTGGCGGGTGGTTTTTCCGGTGATGGGGCCGGAGGCCGACTCACCCGCAGGCTCCTCGACGGCTGGTGTGGCGCGCTCTACCGCGCGGCGTCGTCGGTCGCCTACATCGCGCCGAGCGTCGGCGACATCCTCAGCCGTCGCGGTGTCGATGCGAGCCGACTGCACTACGTCCCCATGTGGGCCGACGAGGCAACCTTCCGCCCGACGACTGACTCCCTGCGCTCCGCCCTCGGTATTCCCGAATCGGCGCTGGTCGTCCTGTATGCGGGTTCGCTGGGGGAGGCCCAGGGCGTTGAGACCCTGATAGACGCGTGCGCGCAGGTCGAGGATCCTCGCCTGCTCTGCCTGATCGCGGGGTCGGGCATTTCAGAAGGCGCACTGCGGGCGAGGGCTGACGGGCAGGACAACGTCAGGTTCATCGGTCGCGTTGAGTCCAATGAGATGACGCGGCTCATGGCCACGGCAGACCTGGCCTACATCGGCCTGCGAGAGCACTCGGTTTCCTCGGCCACCATGCCTAGCAAGACTCAAGCGACTCTGGCTGCCGGAGTGCCGATCTTGGCCTCGGCCGGCGCCGATGTAGAGAACGTCGTCCGGGAGGCGCGGGCTGGGTTCTCGGTGCCGCTGGGGGACGCCAACGCGTTGGCGGCCGTCCTGCGGAAGGTTCTTACGAACGGCGACGTGGACTTGCCGCTGATGAAGCAGGCGGCACGCACCTATTACGAACGGCGGTTCTCCGCGGCGCAGGGAGTGTCGGCCATCGAGGCGCTCCTGCTGGATGCGGCGGGGGCCGGCGCGTCAGATCGGAGAGCTTCGTGACCCAGGGCCTGGCCAGTGCAACCATCGTGATCCGCGACCTGAACGCCGAGGACGTCGGGTCGGCGGCCGGCGTGCACACGATGGCGTTCCCTGACTTCTTCCTCACCCAGCTCGGTGAGCCGTTTCTGAAGCAGTTCTACAAGGGCTTCCTGAACGACTCCACCGCGATCACCGCCGTCGCGGTCGACGATGGAGGACGGTTGGTTGGCGCAGCGGTCGGCACCACCCGGCCGGAGGGGTTCTTCAAGCGACTTCTCCAGCGTCAGCTCTTCGGCTTCGCCGTCGCGAGCGCGAGAGCGGTTCTGGCTGACCCGAGACGAACCCCACGGCTCATCCGAGCCGTGAAATATCGCGGTGGTGAGGGCTCGGACAGCTCGTCAGCACTCCTCAGCTCGATCTTCGTCGCGCCTGAGGCGGCGGGTCTGGGCGTCGGGTCCAAGCTGCTCACAGAATGGTGCTCACGTGCGGCTTCCCTAGGGTCCGAACAGGCTCGTCTGGTCACGGACGGCCAGGGCAACGACAAGGTCAATGCCTTCTACAGGCGATGTGGCTGGTCCTTGACCCAGCAGTTCACCACTCGGGAGGGGCGGCAGATGAACGCCTACGGCAAGACCCTCGTCTGAGGGTGCTCCGGTGCGTGGTGGAGTCACTGCGGCTGTCGAGCCGTGTGTGCCAGCGCGGGAGCCGAGGACGGCGCCTGGGGCACGGCGCGCTTGCACGATCCGCAAATGCGCAAAATGTCGAGATGATGGAAGTTGGTCGGCTCTCGTGACGACGGTCCACGAGTAGTTGCGAGGGAGAGCACCGTCAGGGACGAAGGATAGGAAGAGCGGCAGATGCGCACGGACAGGGATAAGGCCGGGAGCCGAGAGGGCATGGTGTCATGACAGCCTCCATCGACGGGGCCACCGTCCTGATCACGGGCGGCACGGGCTCCTTCGGCTCCATCATGGTCAAGCATCTGCTGAGACGAGGCGTGGGGCAGATCCGCGTCTTGTCGCGGGACGAGGCGAAGCAGGACGAGATGCGACGCCGGGTCGACGACTCACGCCTCAAGCTGTTCGTGGGCGACGTGCGTGACCTCGACAGCGTTCAGTCCGCGACGGTTGGGGTCGACTTCGTCTTCCATGCTGCGGCGCTCAAACAGGTTCCCTCGTGCGAGTTCTTCCCAGAGCAGGCGGTGAAGACGAACGTGGTGGGCAGCCGCAACGTGATCGAGGCGGCGGAAGCCGCTGGCGTGCGCAGCGTCGTGTGCCTGAGCACCGACAAGGCCGTCTACCCGGTCAATGCCATGGGAATGTCCAAGGCGCTCATGGAGAAGACCGCGCAGGCCTTCGCGCGGAATCACCCCGGGTCCCGGACCACCGTGTCCGTGACTCGCTACGGCAACGTCATGTACAGCCGGGGTTCGGTCATTCCGCTCTTCGTCCAGCAACTCCAGGCCGGGCGCCCGCTCACTGTCACCGAGCCTTCGATGACGCGGTTTCTCATGTCCCTCCAGGAGTCGGTTGACCTCGTCGAGCATGCCTTCCTCCACGCCGAGCCCGGGGATCTTTTTGTCCGCAAGGCGCCGGCGTCCACGGTCGATACGCTTGCACGTGCGGTGGCAGAGCTCCTGGGTGACTCTGCGCCGACCATCACGCGCCTAGGCATGCGACACGGCGAGAAGATGCACGAGACCCTCCTCAGCCGCGAGGAGATCGCGAACGCGCAGGACCAGGGTGAGTACTTTCGCGTGCCCCTGGATGCTCGGTCCCTGCAGTACGAGCTCTACTTCGAGGAGGGCGAGGACCTGCCGGCGCGCGTCGACGACTACACCAGCGAGAACACAGAGAGGCTCGACATCGAGGACACCAAGCAGCTGCTGCTGCGGCTCCCCGAGTTCGATCGGCTCCTGGCGGGCGTTTCCGCGTGAAGGTCGTCATCACCGGGGCGGACGGCTTCCTCGGGTGGCACCTGCAAGTGCGATCTCGTGCGCTGGGTGGGCACGAGGTGGTGCCGATCAGCCGGACCTCATGGGACACCCTGGTCGAGGTGGTGCAGGAGGCAGACGCAGTTATCCACCTCGCCGGTGTGAACCGTGGCGAGCCGGACGCTGTCGAGAACGACAACATCCGGCTGGCCGAGGACCTCGCGGCTGCGCTCGAAGCGGATCCACGCCCGCGGAGGGTCGTGTACGCCAACTCTGTCCAGAGCGGGAACGGCACGCCCTACGGTGCCGGTAAGGCAGCGGCCGCAGTGGTGCTCCGCGCTGCAAGCGAGCGCACCGGAGGAAGCCTGGTCGACGTCATGCTGCCCAACCTTTTCGGCGAGCACGGGCGGCCGCAGTACAACTCCTTCGTCGCCACGTTCGTCGACCTTGCTGTCTCGGGTGGCCAACCGGAGATCGTCGACCGCCATGTCCCGCTCATGCACGTCCAGGACGCGGCACACGTACTGCTTGCAGGGCTGACCGGCGCGGCCGGTGTGGTCACGCCGCGGACCACCCAGATCTCGGTCGGACGCGTGTGGGATCTGCTCCAGAGGTTCGTGTGCACCTACGTCGGCGGGGACATCCCAAGGCTTGACAGCCGGTTCGACGTCGACCTCTTCAACACCCTTCGTGCGCGCCTCTTCCCCAGCGTCTACCCGATCGCGCTCACCGAGCACTCCGATGACCGAGGGCGGTTGGTCGAGGCCGTGCGGTCCCACGGCGGCGAGGGCCAGACGTTCGTGTCGACGACGCGACCGGGGGTGACGCGAGGGGAGCATTTCCACCTTCGCAAGATCGAACGGTTCGTCGTCCTCTCCGGGCAGGCGCGGATCAGCCTCCGACGGGTCCTCACTGACGAGGTCCGGGACTTCGAGGTGTCGGGGGAGCGCCCCGTAGTCATCGACATGCCGACGATGTGGGCCCACAACATCACCAACACCGGGGACACCGAGCTCATCACGCTGTTCTGGACGAACGAGCTGTTCGACTCCTCGGACCCTGATACGTACGCGGAGCCGGTGCGTATCAAGGAGGTTGACCCATGCTGAAGGTCATGACCATCGTCGGGACGCGTCCGGAGCTCATCCGGCTCTCCGAGGTGATCAAGCGGCTCGACGAGTCGGTGGACCACGTCCTCGTTCACACCGGGCAGAACTACGACTACTCGCTGAACGAGGTCTTCTTCCGCGACCTGGGGCTCCGGGAGCCGGACCACATGCTCGGCGTCGACACCAGCTCGCTCGGGCGAGTCCTGGGTGAGACGCTGATCAAAGCCGAGGCAGTCCTGCAGCACGAGCGTCCCGATGCTGTGCTGGTGTTGGGCGACACGAACAGCTGCATCGCAGCCGTGATGGCCAAGCGCATGCGAATCCCCGTTTACCACATGGAGGCCGGCAACCGATGCTTCGACGAGAACGTGCCGGAGGAGACCAACCGTCGTCTTGTCGACCACGTCGCCGATTTCAACCTCGTCTACACCGAGCATGCGCGACGCAACCTTCTCTCCGAAGGCCTGCACCCGCGCCGCATCCTCCTGACCGGGTCTCCGATGCGCGAGGTCCTCGACGCGAACGCCGAGGGCATCCGCTCCTCCGACGTCCTCACTCGCCTCGAGCTGCAACCGGACGGCTACTTCCTCGTCAGTGCACACCGCGAGGAGAACGTCGACTCGCCGCAGAGGCTCTCCGCTCTCCTCGAGTGCCTGCGAGCGGTGCACACGGAATGGGGCCTGCCGGTTCTGGTGTCGACCCACCCACGAACGAGGAAGCGCCTGCAGGCACTACCGGGAGCCCTCCGCCACGATGGCATCGTCTTCCACGAGCCGTTCGGGTTCCACGACTACAACGCCCTGCAGCTGCACGCGGCGTGCGTCTTGTCCGACTCGGGGACCATTGCCGAGGAGTCGACCCTCCTCGGCTTCCCGGCAATAACCCTGCGTGACTCGATCGAGCGGCCGGAGGCCCTCGACACCGGTGGCATCCTGATGACCGGTCTCTGCGCCCAGAATGTGGTCGAGGCCGTGAGCCTCGTACGCTCCACTCCTGAGCAGAAGGGCCATGCACGGCTGCCGGACGACTACGCCGTGCACAACACGTCGGAGCGGACCGTCAGGTTCATCGTGTCCACGGCCCGAAGGCATCACGCCTGGGCGGGAATCCGGCCGTGACAGTGCCGGATTCAAAGGTGCCCCGTGAGTGACGTCATGCCGCGCGAGCCCGCGTTCGGCACCGTAAGAGGATGCGTCGGGGGTTCCGCTGAGCGGAGGCAGGCATGCTCCTGAGCCTCCCCGTGATCCTCGTCATAGCGTTCGCCATCTACTACCTGACGGTTCTCAGGCCGCGTGGTTTCCTCAATGCCAACGCCATCTTCGTGTACATCCAGATGATCATGGCGCTGGGCAGCTTCAGCCTCTTGGAGCCAGCGCGAGAGGCGGACGCGGCCTACTCGTACGTTCTTTTCGTGTCGATGATGGTCTATTTCGTCGTCAGCGGAGTGGTCCTAACGGCGCGCACGCACGATCAAGGGCTCCCTGGCGCGTCCGTCCCGATCAGGCCCACGGTGGCCATGTTCGCGCTGACAGCGTTCTCGTGCCTCGTCGTCATCCTCTACTACTACGCCGTCGGCTACAGCGCCCTGTTCAGAGGTTTGGCGAACTCCCTCTCCGGTGGAGATGCCGACATCGCCGGTGAGCGGCTCAACTCGTACTCGGGTACGAACTACCTGTTCCCCGGCTATGTGAACCAGTTCAAGAACGTCCTGCTTCCGAGCCTCACCGTGGTAGCTCTCGCCTACTGGCACCGGGTCCGTGAGCACCATGTGGTGGTCTCGGCGCTTCTCGTCGGCGTGGCCCTCTTCGGTCTGCTCGGTACCGGGCAACGGGGTGCCTTCATCCAGTTCATGGCCACGCTGGTTCTGTTCCTCTACTTCAGCAGCAACCATCAGCTGCCGAAGGCTGCAAAGAAGATCGCGGTCTTCGCCTTCTCGGTGGTCGTCGTCTCCACGATCGCGTTGGGTCGCAGCAACGCGACCCTGCAGCAGAACGCCTCGCTCGGAGACCGTGCCTACGTTGCCGCATCCGAGTTCGTCACGCGCGTCTTCCAGGTCCAGCAGTACTCCGGTGTCGCCGGCTTCCGGTACATCTACGAGCAGCCGACGCAATGGGGTCGTGAGTGGCTCCAAGGGCTCATGGGCATCCTCCCCAGCTCCACGGGCACGGACCTGCCTAATCGCATCTACGCCGTGTTGTACGGCACGGACAGGGGAACGGCGCCACCGAGCATTTGGGGGTCGATCTACTACAACCTGGGCTGGATCGGCGTTCTCGTGGTTCCTGGCCTCCTGGCCGTCGCGATCGGATCAGTGACCAAGCGTTCGCTGAGCGCGCAGCGGCGAAACAGCCTGGAGACGATCGGCGTCGCGGGGGCCAGCGTCTCCTTGGGGTTCTGGGCCGCCGGCGGCCCCGAGGCCGTCCTGAACACAGGTCTGGTGGCGTACCTGGTGATGTGGTTTTGGGGCTCGCGCCTCGGAGCGTCCGGTCGCGGCGAGATCCCTTCTGTGCAGGAAGGGGCCGAATCCGACGACTACCAGAAGAGATTGGTCGCCATCGGCATGAGGGACGCCGTCCCACGTCGTGCCGCGCCCCTAACTGAACTCCTGAATGATCGTCGTGTGGAATGAGGCTAATCCGATGAAGAGGGATCCGAGCTCGGCCCTGGTCGTGTCCGTGGCGCCGTACACGTTTGCGACCAGATCGAGGAAGGCGGCGCGGTCCTACGGAGCCGACCACAAAACGCGGTTCGTGGCTTTTGCCGCGGCTGGGCGTGCAGGCCGCTGGGACCGGGCCGGCTCGAGCGTGGTGGACGGGATCGAGATCGAGCAGGTCGCAGTTCGGGCCATCGCCACCAAGCCTGGAAAGCGCTCGATGCTGAGCAACCTCTTGGGCAGCTACCTGCCTGCGGTGGGTCGGATGGCTCGCGACGTGTGGGCCGACAGATCTGACGTGGTGCACGTGGCCGACCCCACTTTGGCGTTTCTGGGAATCGTCCATAAGATACGAAACCGCTCCTTCTTCGTCCTCGACATTCCCGAGCGGCCAGGGCGGGTGCACGCACCGGGGTCGTTGGCCAGCGTCTTCAGCCGGTTGCAGCCGTTGTACCTCCGGGTGGCCGCCACATTCGCGGATCTGGCCACGGTGGTGGTTCCCGGGGACCTTCAGCAGGTTCGCGATTACGGGTTCCCCGACGTCCTGCTCGTGCGTAACGTGCCGCTCGCCAGCTGGCGGGCGCCGTACATTGACCCTCCCCGCAGGCGTGCGAACACCTTGCATGCCGTCGTGGCTGGAAGCATCTTCGAGGGGCGCGGTTACGAGATGCTCATCGACGCGGTGGCGAGAGCTCGTCAGCTGGGCACGGAGGTGCGGCTCACGGTCTGCGGCCCCTCCAGGGAGGAGTACGTCGAGGGTCTGAAGCAGCGTGCTCGGGAGCGCGGGATCAGCCAGCAGATCGACTGGATCCCCCCGGTCCCGTCTGAGTCGGTCTCGCAGCTCTACCTGAATGCTGAGGTGGGGCTCGTGCTCTACGAGTCCCACGACCCGGGGAACGACGGCTTGTCGAACAAGATCATGGAGGCGGTTACGAGTGGCCGCCCTGTGCTGGCTGGCGCGCTTCCCGAGAACCGGCGGTTCGTGGAGAAGTACCGGTGCGGGTGGATCGTGCCCATGGACCCGGATTCCTTGACGGATGCGTTGGTCGAGGTGGCGCGCATCCCGGACCTGACCCAGATCGCCCGTCATTGTCGTTCGCTGGGAGACGCAGAGCTGCGGTGGGACTCCGAGTTCGCTGCGGTGTTGCGCGCAGCCCATGGCGTATCGACGCCGTCTGAGGTAGTAGGACGGACACCTCGGTCGTGAGGTGGCGCCCTCGACTGAGCAGTGGCCAGCGCGGCATTCTCGCGATCGCCGGCGGCTCGGCTACCGGGCAGCTGCTCGGGCTTGCGGCGATGCCCTTGCTGTCGCGTTGGTACTCACCGCACGACTTCGGTCTTCTTGCTGTCGTCACTGCGCTCGCAAGCACGATGGCAGTTATCTCGTGCGGACGTCTGGAGCTGGTGGTACCGCTGCCCGCTTCGGACCGTGAGGCGGCCCTCGTGCTGCGTCTGGCTCTGGCGCTGTGCATCATTCTTCTCTTCACGGGCTTGGCCGTGGTTGGCGTGTTTCGCTCCAGCGTCTCCGTTCTCCTCAACCAGGACGGGTCCGGGGGCTGGCTCTGGGCGGTTCCGGTGGTCGGGTCATTGATGGCTGCCACCCTCGCGCTCAACCAGTGGGCCGTCCGCCAGCAGCGCTTCACAGTGGTGGGCCGTCGATCTGTGCTGCAGAACTCGACGATGCTCGGCACGCAGCTGGTAGGCGGGTTCGCGGGGGTGGGCCCGGTAGGACTCCTCGTAGGACTGGGAGCCGGTTACGCCGCAGGTGGGCTCGGCCTGTTGAAGGGTTCGGGGCTGTGTCATCTCTGGCAGGGCGCCCCGGCGCGTATCAATGGGCTGGCCAGTTCCCGAGCTCTCCTGCGTCGCCATTGGAAGTTTCCGGTCCTGCTCGGACCGGCCGGGCTGCTCAACGTCCTGGGGTTGCAGCTACCGGTCCTCTTGGTTTCCGCCTGGTACGGGGGCGAGGCAGCCGGCTGGCTCGGTATGACACAACGTGTCACGGCCCTGCCTGTCGCTCTCCTTGGGACAGCCGTGGCTCAGGTCTTCCTCGCCTACGTAACGCGCGCCGTCCGCGAGGACCTCTCGCGTGCGATGGACCTCTTCCGACGGGCGTCAGCTCGCCTCGCGCTCCTCGGCGCCGGGCTGTGCACCGTGCTCCTTGTCGGGGGCCCGTGGCTTTTCGAGAGGGTTCTCGGTCCACAATGGGTGGCGAGCGGCGAGTTCGCGCGTGCGTTGGCGTTGGGCGTCGCGGCGCAGCTCGTGGCCTCGCCGCTGTCCCAAACGCTCATCGCGCTCGAGCGGATCGCATGGCAGCTGTGGCTCGACCTTCTCAGGGTGTTGGGCGTCGTCGCAACGCTTGGCCTCTCCGTCAGGCTGGACGCCGAGCCCCTGACTGCGATGTGGGCCCTGGGTCTGTGCAACCTGGTCGTGTACGGGCTCACGTGGGCACTGTCGCGAGCAGCGCTCGCCGGGGCCCTACGCCGTGCGCCGGTTGCGGTGGCGCCATGAGAACCGAGACGGATGTCTCAGCCGTACGTGACGGGACGGCGCGCCGCCCAGCAGGTGGGGCCGACCTAGGGTCACGTCAGTCTGCCCCGGCACGCATACGTACGTCACCTGAAGACCGAGAGGAACGTTGATGAGAATCCTGAGCATCGTGGGCGCCCGCCCGCAGTTCGTCAAGCTGGCACCCGTCGCTGTGGCCATGGCGGCGGCTGAGTTCGAGCACGTCATCGTCCACACCGGCCAGCACTACGACGTCAACATGTCGGACGTCTTTTTCGAGCAGCTGCGGATCCCGACGCCGGACGTGCATCTCGGCGTCGGGTCTGGCAGTCACGGGGTCCAGACGGGCGCGATTCTGGGCGCTCTGGATGCCGTGCTCACGGAGCGGGACCCCGACTGGGTACTCGTGTACGGCGACACGAACTCGACCATCGCCGGAGCTCTGAGTGCAGTGAAGCTCCGGCTGCCACTCGCACACCTGGAGGCGGGGCTCCGTTCCTTCAACCGGGCCATGCCGGAGGAGCACAATCGAGTGCTCACCGACCACGCCGCGGACCTGTGCCTCGCCCCGACCCAGACAGCGTTCGATCATCTTGAGGCGGAGGGCCTCGCCAGCAGGTCGGTCGTGACGGGGGATGTCATGACCGACGTCTGTCTCGCCACGGCGGCGTCGGTAGGGGAGGGTCTGCCTTCGGACTGGCAGGGGCACGGCGGACAGCCGTACGTGCTGGCGACCATCCATCGAGCTGAGAACACCGATGATCCGGCCCGCCTCGGTGACATCCTGAAGTCGCTGTCCGAGCTGCCCGTTCCCGTGGTGCTGGCCGCTCACCCTCGCCTTCTGGCTCGGTGCGACGACTTCGGTCTCACCGCGCAGGTCGGAGCCGTCCAGGTGATAGAGCCCCTCGACTACCCCGGCATGGTGTCGGCACTGAAGGGTGCCCAGGCGGTGGTCACCGACTCCGGCGGGTTGCAGAAGGAGGCGTTCATCCTCGGCACCCCGTGCACCACCGTGCGAACGGAGACGGAGTGGATCGAGACCCTGGAGTCGGGATGGAACGTCCTCTGCCCTGACCCGTTCGAGCTCGATCAGGTCGTGCTGCGCGAGACACCGCCACCGTCGACCGATCAGCCCTACGGTGACGGTAGGTCGGCGCGCCGCGTCGTCGAGATACTTCAAGAGCGGCTCCCGAGCTGATGCCAGTTCTGCGTCGGTGAGTTGGGGCGGAGAGATCGCCTGACGCGGCGACGCCGGTCCCGACCTCGGACGTCCGGGTCAGCCGACCAGCGCGTAGGAGCCCGATCGCGCCGACGCGATACACGCGGCGGCTACAGCGACCGTGTCGACGCCCTCTGTCATGGTCACGATGTCGGTCGAACGTCCCAGGATTGCATCTCGCAACTTCTCGTGCTCGACGCGTAGTGGCTCAGGCTTTGCTATGGCGTACCTGATCATGTCTCCTTCGGACACGCCCCGGAATTGCGCGATGTCATCGCGTGTCACAGGGATGGACCCGTTTGCGAAGAAGGTGAGGTCGGCCGTCAGCGTGTCGGCCACGAAGGCGCCGCGCTCGCCAGTGATGGTCGTGACCCGCTCCTTGAGCGGGGACAGCCAGTTGACGAGGTGATTCGTGACTGTGCCGTCCTCGAGGAGGCACGTAGCGGCGACAAGGTCCTCGTGCTCTCGTCCACTGCGGAATGCCGTTTGCGCGCTCACCCGACCATAGCGTTGCTGTGTCACCCAGGCGGTGAGGTCGATGTCATGGGTGGCGAGATCCATGACGACTCCCACATCGGCGATCCGGGCCGGGAAGGGGCCCTGACGCCGTGTGGTGACCTGGTACACGCGCCCCAGCTCCCCGGCCTCTATGCGCTCCCTGGCGCTCTGCAGCGCCGGGTTGTAACGCTCGATGTGGCCGACTGCTCCGATCAGGCCGGCTCTGTTGAACGCGTCGGCAAGACGCTGCGCGGACTCGACGTCCGGCGCAATCGGCTTCTCGATCAAGGTGTGGACGCCGGCCTCGGCGAGCGCCAGCCCGATCTTCTCGTGGTGGGCGGTCGGGACGGCGACGACGCAGTAGTCGACGCCCGCGCGGATGACGTCCCGCACGCCGTCGAGCACGTCTAGCCCCGATGCGACGCCATGCGGGTCGCCACCGGGGTCGGCCACCGCAGCGAGCGCGACCCCCTCCAGGGATGACAACACTCGAGCGTGGTGTCGGCCCATCATCCCGAGTCCGATGAGTCCCGCTCGCAGGGTCCGCATCAGACGCCTGCCCGGACGAGTGAGTTCATGGCGGTCACGACGCGATCGAGATCCTGCGCGGTCAGGGACGGATGCACGGGCAGCGAGAGACACTCGGCCGCAGCCAGCTCTGTCTCCGGGAGGTCTACATCGACGTCGAAGGGGGCGAGCCGGTGGTTGGGAACGGGGTAGAACATCCCGGAGCCGACCTGATGCTCCTCCCTCAGCGCCGCTGCGAAGCCGTCCCGGTCCTCGGGCACCCTCACGGTGTACTGATGGAAGACATGGACAGCCCCGCTGGCCACAGATGGAGTGACCACACCCTCGAGATGGGCGGAGTAGTACGCCGCGTTGCGGCGCCGCTGCTCGTTCCAGGCGTCCACCTTTGTGAGCTGCACCCGGCCGATGGCCGCGTGGATGTCGGTCATGCGGTTGTTCAGCCCCACGACCTCGTTGTGGTAGGCCTTCTCCATCCCTTGGTTGCGGTACAGCCGAAGTAACCGCTCGACGTCGGGGTTGCCCACCGAGACCATGCCGCCCTCCCCGGACGTCATGTTCTTCGTCGGGTAGAGCGAGAACATGGCGAAGGCGCCGAAGGCGCCCACGGGGGTGCCGTCGAGAGAGGCGCCGTGCGCCTGAGCGGCGTCTTCGAAAACCTGGATGCCGTGTCGCTCGGCGATCTGGAGCAGGCGAGGCATCTTCGCCGGGTGACCGTAGAGGTGGACCGGCATGATGCCCGCGGTTCGCTCGGTGATCGCCGCCTCCACCGCGGCCGGGGACAGGCAAAAGTCCTCGGGGTCGATGTCCGCGAAGACCGGAGTGGCGCCTGTTAGAGCGACAGAATTGGCCGTGGCGGCGAACGTGAAGGACGGCACGATGACCTCGTCGCCGGGGCCGACGCCGCAAGCCAGCAGGCCAAGGTGCTGGCCTGACGTACCGGAGTTCACGGCCACGCACGGTCGCCCGAGGGAAAAGTGCTCGGCGAACTCCTGCTCGAAGGCTGCCACCTCGGGTCCCTGCGCGAGCATGCCGGACCGCATGACGCGGTCGACGGCCTCTCGCTCTTCGTCGCCGATGATCGGCTTGGCCGGGGGGATGAAGGGGGGCTGCATGTCGCTCCTGCGCGAGTCGGGATCGTTTAGTCTTTTGTATGCGATCGGTTGCACTTCAGGTGAGCGGCACCCAGGAGGCGCGTGTTGTCCCGGTCGAAATCCAGAGCGTGGTGCCCACCCGGCCATTGCGCTGGGTGTAGCGCACCCCCACTTCGCCCGGCGGTACCACGCCGACAGGAGAGTTCACATATGCGCAGTCTCCGAAGGCGGCGTCGATCTCGGACCAGACAATGACGGGGCCTCGCCCGCTTGCGAAAGTGTTGGAGGTGTCCATGTGGAAGCGCTTGAGGTGCTGCGATCCGTATGCGCGGGCCGTGAAAGCATATGAAGCCCCAGAGAAGTTGTTCGCAACCACGGATGCATAGGCGGCTCCCCCGATGAACGCGCCATAATATCCAACGCCCTCCTGCTGGATCTCGTTGCCGTGAACGCGCAGCTGGGCGGCCTGCATTCCGGAGTACAGCAACAACGCATGGTTCACGTGGTTCACGATCTTGTTCTGAGCGATGCTGACCCGGCCGAAGCAGTTGTCGAGACGAATGGCGCCCGATGTTGCAATTGGAGCGCTGGTTCGTCCGACGATGACATTTCCGGAGAGATTCAGATCTGTCGCTCGGCTGGCCGTAATTGCGGTGCCGCAGCCTTCAAGGATGTTGTTGGTGACGTGTACCTGGCTCGCAGGCGACGTCGTCGATCCGAAGACACAAATCCCGTTCGCGGGTCGACTCGCCGTGCCGCCTGGATTGACGATGATGTTGTTGGTGATAACGGCTCGGGGGTGCAGTACGGAACCGGCCAGGTATGAGGGGGCATAGGTGATGGCGCCCTCAGCAGGGGCGCTGGCATCGTTCACCGTACCGTCGACGATCACGTTGTCCGAGCAGACGAAGTTGTCAACGCTCTTTGCAGATATGGCGGCGCAGCCACATGCCTCGAAATAGTTGCCGATGATGCGTGCTCCGGATGCCGCGGGGTAGGTATGAATTGGAGAGATTGTGTTTCCTGCGCAGTTCTGGCCGTAGCCCCAGAACCAGTTGCCCATCGCTTCGATTGTGGCTCCGGTTCCCGTGCTCGATGAAAGACCGGGTGCAAAGAAGATGCCACCTGGATATCCTCCGGAAACAGCCGGACTGGTGGTCCCTGTAGCGCGGTTGAAGTTGAATGCTACAGTCCCCTTCGCGCCCGATTGGCCACTGACGATCGCGAGGATCGCCGAGTAGTGGCCCGGCGAACCGTCGTGTTCTGCCTGATCCTCGAAGGAGCAGTCGGTAATCGAGATGGATCCGCCGAAGTTGTTGGCATAGACGGCCGCCTTGACGGAGTTGACAACGCGTGTCCCCTCCAAGATGACGGTCTTTCCCTTCTCGACAGGGCCGGCCACCAAAGACGTTCGTCCCGCTTGTTGGGACTTATTGCCGTCGAGAACGCCACCGCGAATCCTCAAGAATGAAGTGGCGAACGCGAGCATATAGTCATCTGGGCCCGCGGTCATGTGCTTCAAGACACTGCCGATCCCCAGGAGAAGGTCAGCGGGTTTGGAGATCGTCACCTTGTTTAGGAGGTAGACGCCGGAAGGAAAGTAGACGAGGTCTCCGTCTGCCGCGTTCACGGCTCTTTGGACAGCGGCGGTGTCATCGGTGGTCCCGTCTCCGAGGGCCCCGAAGTCTCGGACGTTGATGCCGGAGGCTGTGGATGCGGCCGCTTGTGCGATGGTCGGCTGCGCCGTCTCCGCCAAGGCGGCGCCGGCGCCGACGAGCCCTGCGTGGAGCAGCCACCGCCTCCTCGCGTATTGGGCCATCCCCAAGCACCTCCTCCTAGACCGTTATGTCGCATTCATCGTATTTGTCGGAATCTCTAGCTGGTGGGAATCAGCGCATCAGCTGCGTCTTCCTAGCCCGCCTCCTTCCCAGCTGTCGGCGTCAGGGGGCCCGACCGATGGTCAGCACGCCGGCGTCCGGGAAGGTGTCTACGTCGAGGAGGTCTCGGCCATCGACGATGACTCTCACCGAAGGCAGGTCTGCAGCGGTGAGCCGCCGATACTCTGCGTGGTCCGTCTGGAGAATGGCGACGTCAACGGCGTCGCCCAGCGTGTGTGGCGCGAAGCCCAGGGCGGTCAGTTCGTCGTCGGAGTACATGGGATCGTGCACCGTTACGTCGGCGCCCTCTGCCATGAGCGCGTCGACCGTGGCGAAGACCCCGGAGAACGCGGTCTCCTTCACGCCCCCGCGATAGCTCGCGCCGAGCACCACCACCGAGGCCCCGGACAGGTCTCCAAAGGCTCCGCGAGCGAGACCGACGGCATAGGCCGGCATAGCCGCGTTCGCCTCACGGGCCGCGCGCACGACCGTCGCCCCGTCGTCGTTCCACAGGTACAGCCGCGGGTAGACGGGGATGCAGTGTCCGCCCACGGCGATGCCCGGCCGGTGGATGTGACTGTACGGCTGCGAGTTCGCGGCTTCGATCACTTGGTAGACGTCGATGCCGGCGCGCTGTGCGAACACGGCGAACTGGTTGGCGAGCCCGATATTGACGTCGCGGTACGTCGTCTCGGCGAGTTTGGCCATCTCCGCCGCCTCGGCGGACCCGAGGTCCCACACGCCGTTGCCGCGCTCGAGGTCGGGTCGCTCGTCGAACTCCAACACCGACTCGTAGAAGGCGGTCGCGGCCTTGGCGCCCTCAGGACTCAGCGCACCGACGAGCTTGGGGTACTTGCGCAGGTCGGCGAACACGCGACCCGTGAGGACGCGCTCGGGCGAGAAGACAACGTGGAAGTCGGTACCCTCGATGAGGCCTGAGTCCTTCTCGAGCATCGGCTTCCAGCGCGTGCGGGTGGTTCCGACAGGCAGCGTGGTCTCGTAGGCGACGAGGGTGCCGGGGCGAAGACCCCGCGCGATATCGCGCGTGGCGGAGTCCATCCAGGCGAAGTCCGGGACGCCGTCACCGTCCACGAACAGCGGCACGACAACCACGACGGCGTCGCTCTGGCTGACCGCCCACGCCGTGTCGGTCGTTGCGATGAGTCGTCCTGCGCGCACGACCTCGGCGAGCGTGTCCGCGAGCCGCGCCTCGCCGGGGAACGGCTCCACCCCGGCGTTGACGGTGGCGACGGTGGCGGGGCTGACGTCCGCGCCTAGGACGTCATGGCCCATCGTGGCGAACTGGACGGCCAGCGGTAGGCCGATCTTGCCGAGTCCGACGGTCGTGATCTTCACGTGATGTCCTTCTGCTGTTCGTGCTCAGGAATGGGTGGGGGACAGGACCCCGTCGGTCTCGCGGTATGTCTCCCCGGTCCTCGGGCAACGCCAAACGTCCGCATCCTGCTCGAGAGGCACACCGGCGCGGCCCACCCACCGGATCCGGCGGGCGGGGACGCCGGCAACGAGCGCGAAGTCGGGGACGTCCCTCGTCACCACGGCCCCCGCCGCGACCATGGCCCATCGACCGATGGTGACCGGAGCGACGCAGACGGCGCGGGCGCCGATGGAGGCGCCTTCACCGACGGTCACACCGACTGGCGTCCAGTCATCTGCTGACTTCAGGCGACCGTCCGGCTCGATGGCACGCGGGAAGTGGTCGTTGGTGAAGACGACGGCCGGTCCGATGAAGACACCATTCGCGACGACGGCCGGCTCGTACACGAGCGCGTGGTTCTGCACCTTGCAGTTGTCGCCGAGTCGGACGCCCGACCCGATGTACGCCCCTCGTCCGACCACGCAGTTCTGCCCCAGCACTGCGTGCTCGCGAACCTGTGCGTGGTGCCAGACCTTCGAGCCGTCACCCACCACTGCGTCGGCATCGACGTCTGCGCTGTCGTGCACGAACATCCGAAACCCCATCTACCTCGTCGACGGCACCAAGAGTCTACGTGCACATCGCCATGAAGCGGACATTACGCCCGGAAGGCCCGCAGGCCCTCCCGCCAATCGCCGATCGGCGCGATACCCGCGGCGCCGAGCGACGCGTGGGACAGGACGCTCCAGGCGGGTCGAGGGGCAGGCCGGGGGAAGGCGGCGGTGGTCGTCGGCAGCACCCGCTCGGGGTCCAGACCACCCAGCTCGAAGACGGCGCGAGCCAGCCCGAACCACGTCGTCTGCCCGCTCGACGTGCCGTGATGGACGCCGTAGGGAGCCCCGGCGCCGACGATGCGGAGGATGAGATTGCAGAAGTCGACGGTCCACGTCGGCTGGCCCACCTGGTCATCGACCACACTGACCGTGTCCCGCTCCGACGCCAGCCGCAGCATCGTCGAGACGAAGTTCGGACCACCCTCGCCGTAGAGCCAAGCCGTGCGAACAACCCACGACTGCGGGCACACCGCTCGTACGGCCCACTCGCCGGCGGCCTTGGTCCGCCCGTACGCGGAGCGGGGCGCCACGGGGTGGTCGACCGTGTACGGCTCGGTGGCGCTGCCGTCGAACACGTAGTCGGTGGAGACGTGCACGAGGCGGGCACCGCCGCGGGCGCAGGCCCGCGCGACGTTCGCCGCGCCGACAGCGTTGACGGCGAAGGCGCGCGGCTCGTCCGTCTCGGCGGCGTCGACCGCCGTGTACGCCGCGGTGTTGACGACGAGGTCGTGGCCCTCGACGGCGGCCAGGCACTGGGCGGGGTCCGTGACGTCGAGGTCCGCCCGGCCGAGGGCCGTGACGACCCAGCCCGCGGACCGCAGCGCCGGGACGAGGTCGTGGGCGAGCATGCCCCCGGCGCCGGTCACGAGCGCGCGCCCCGAACCGGACGCCTCTGCCGCGTGGGGCGGGGTGCTCACCGGCCGAGCCTGGCGTAGGTGCGCTCGGCCTCGACCTTGGCGGCCCGCCACCAGTCGGGGTTGCCGCGGTACCACTCGACGGTCTGTTCGAGGCCCGCGCGGATGTCGGCGTACCGCGGCCGCCAGTCCGTCTCGAGGCGCAGCTTCGTCGCGTCGATGGCGTAGCGCAGGTCGTGACCGGGCCGGTCGTCGACGCGCTCGAACCAGTCGGCCGGCCGGCCCATGATCTCCAGGAGCATCCGGACGATGTCGAGGTTGTCGCGCTCGCCGTCGGCACCGATGAGGTAGGTCTCGCCGAGCCGGCCCTGCTCGAGGATGGCGATGACCGCGTCGTTGTGGTCGTCGACGTGGATCCAGTCGCGCACGTTGAGGCCCGACCCGTACACCTTGGGTCGGACGCCTTCGAGGATGTTGGTCACCTGGCGCGGGATGAACTTCTCGACGTGCTGGCGGGGTCCGTAGTTGTTCGAGCAGTTCGAGACCGTCGCCTTGATGCCGAAGGAGCGGATCCAGGCACGCACGAGCAGGTCGGCGCCGGCCTTGGTGGCCGAGTAGGGGGACGACGGGTTGACCGGGGTCCTCTCGGTGAACCGCTCGTGGTCGTCGAGCTTGAGGTCGCCGTACACCTCGTCGGTCGAGATGTGGTGCAGCCGCCTGTCGTGCCGCCGGATCGCCTCGAGCAGCGTGAAGGTGCCGACGACGTTCGACTCGACGAAGGGCCACGGCGAGTCGAGCGAGTTGTCGTTGTGCGACTCGGCCGCGAAGTGGACGACGACGTCGTGGTCGGCCACGAGCCGGTCCACGAGCGGCGCGTCGGCCACCGAGCCCTCGACGAGCTCCACCGACCCGTCGCCGCCGAGGTCGGCCAGCACCGGGGCGAGGGAGCGTCGGTTGGCCGCGTAGGTCATGGCGTCGAGCACGGACACGGTCCAGTCGGGACGCGTCTCGCGCGCCCGAAGGACGAAGTTCGAGCCGATGAAGCCGGCACCACCGGTGACGAGGACGCGCATGGGGCGAGGGTAACGAAGGGGCCGAAACCTTGCGGCCACCTGCCGTTTCCCACCCCTCGATATGCTGCCCGGCGTGAAGATCTCGGTCATCGGATGCGGATACCTCGGCGCGGTCCACGCCGCGTGCATGGCCGACTTCGGCCACGACGTCGTCGGGGTCGACGTCGAGCCCGAGAAGATCGAGAGGCTCGCCGCGGGCATCCCGTCCTTCCACGAGCCGGGCCTGGCGCCGCTGCTGCGCCGGGGCGTCGACGCCGGCACGCTCGTCTTCACCACCGACAAGTCGCTCCTGGCGGACGCGCGCGTCCACTTCATCGCGGTCGGTACGCCGCAGCGCGGGGGCAGCTACGCCGCGGACATGAGCTACGTGTGGTCCGCCGTAGAGGACATCATCGCCAACGCCCAGCCGCACCCGGAGGGCCCGATCGTCGTCGTCGGCAAGTCGACGGTCCCCGTCGGCACCGCCCAGGCCATGGCCGACCGCTTCGCCGCCGCGGGCCTCGACGCCGTCGTCGTGTGGAACCCCGAGTTCCTCCGCGAGGGCTTCGCCGTCAAGGACACCCAGCACCCCGACCGCGTCGTCTACGGCCTGCCCGACGACGTGGAGCGGGGTGAGCTCGGCCGCACCGTCCTCGACGAGGTGTACGCACCGATCATCGCCGCCGAGACGCCGCGGCTGCTGCTCAACTACCCGACGGCAGAGCTCGTCAAGGTCGCCGCCAACTCCTTCCTCGCGACGAAGATCTCGTTCATCAACTCGATGGCCGAGCTGTGCGACGTCGCCGGAGCCGACGTGTCCAAGCTCGCCGAGGCCATCGGCCACGACGACCGCATCGGCGCGAAGTTCCTCCAGGCCGGCATCGGCTTCGGTGGCGGGTGCCTGCCCAAGGACATCCGCGCCTTCATGGCCCGCGCCGGCGAGCTCGGCGTCGACCAGTCGCTGACGTTCCTGCGCGAGGTCGACTCGATCAACATGCGCCGCCGCGACCATGCCGTCGAGCTCGCCTCGGAGATGGCCGGCGGCCGCCTCGTCGGCGTCAAGGTCGCCGTGCTCGGCCTGACCTTCAAGCCCGACAGCGACGACGTGCGCGACTCGCCGGCCCTTGACATCGCCGGACGCCTCTGGGGCCGCGGCGCGAACGTCGTGGCCACCGACCCCGCAGCGTCGGGCATCGTGCGCCGGATGCGTCCGGACCTGCACATCGTCGACACCGCCGAGGAGGCGCTCGGCGGCGCCGAGCTCGTCATCCTGCTCACCGCATGGCAGGACTACGTCGAGCTCGACCCGGCCCGCGCCAAGACGCTCGTGGCCGTGCCGCGCGTCATCGACGGGCGCAACGTCCTCGACCCGCAGGCGTGGTCCGACGCCGGCTGGGACTACCGCGGCATGGGCCGGCGCGCCAGTACCGCCTGGTGAGGCCGGCCGCAGGAAGAAACGCCCCACAGGGCCCCAGACCGCTCGCCGCCGCGGATGTGCGCCAAGGGAGCTACGGCACCGCAACCACGGCGGACACGCCCGTCGGCTTGAACGTCGGCTTCCCCGTCATCCGATTGTTGCTCCAATCCTTGACGGTGGTCCTCGGATACTGGAACCGAGCTGAGGAGCCCGTGTCGCCGGACAGGTCGGCGTTTCGCAGCGCAAACGTCCGCTGGTCCCTCGCGACCGTGGAGGCGAGGAAAAGGCCGTACTGCATGAACCTGTTGGTGGCGGTGACGACGAGCCCGTCGAGGGTGATGTTCGAGCCCTGTGCGATGTACACGCCGTAGATGTTTCTCGCGACGTTATTGTTCCCGGCGTTGTGGATGCGGACGCCCGCGAGGCTGACCCGGTCCTGGCTGGAGCCGGTCGAGGACGTCAAGCGCAGGCCGATGCGCCCGCAGGTGTCGACGACGAGCGCCGTGCCCTCGATGTCGTGACTGTCCAGGATGGTCAGGCCGTCGAGGGAGCAGTTGTAGACCGCGATGTTGCTGATGGTGCCGCCTCGCACCGATCCGAGATAAATCCCGCGTCCGCAGTTCGTGGCCGTGATGTTTGAGATCGTGACTGCCCGGAACTTCTTCGCCGATCTGAGGTCAGCGGCCGTGTTGTTGAGGCTGACGGCGACATCCCCGCACGAGTCGGCCGTGACCCCGGAGATTGACGTCGCAAGCGAGTCCGCAGCGCTGGACACGGACAGTTGGATCTTCAGCCCGTTCAAGGGGATCGATCGCAGATCGAGGCCGGTGATGTTCACTCCCGTGCCGTTCTGCAGGTACACCCCATGTTGTCCGCGGATCTGGTGGATACGCGAGCCAGCGAGGGTGACGTGCGTGTCGGTGAGCGAGCCGATGATGCCTTGGGAGGTTTCGGAGATGTCTACGTCGCTGATTCCAACGAAGGAGTTACCGCCGTTGAGAAGTATTCCAAAGCCAGGGGAGCCAACGCCGGAGCGGATGAGGCCCGAGCCGACGCCGACGATGGTGACGCCGACGATCCGCACGCCGGTGGTGTGGGTGAGCCGAATTGCCGCGCCAGAGAAGTTGGTGAACCGGGTCTGGGAGATCGTGACGTCGTTGGCGGCCACGGAGACGCCCATGGCGAGCGGGGAGCTGCCGGCGACGTAGTCGGTACCTTTGCCGATGACCTGCCCACCGAACAGGGTGGCTCCGGCGCCGAGGGTGAGGGTGACGACGTTCGAGGTCGTCTGGGTGATGGTGGCCTGGGAGGCGTCGAGATACACCCCGGCTGGGACAGTCAAGCCGCCTGAGACAGAGAACGAGCCAATCAAGCGCTTCACGCCGCGGGGCGCGGACGCAGACAGGAACGCGTTCAGGGCGCTCGTGCTGTCCCCAGACGCTGGCGCTGCGAGTGTCGGGCCCACGCGCGCATCGACCACCGCCGGAGCGTCGCCAGACTGCAGGTAACGCTCATCGAGCGCCAACTGGGTCGCGGTGCCGGAGGTGCTGACGGCCGACGCCACAGCGGTGTCGACTGATTCGAGGGTCGTCGCCTCGGCGGCTCGGAACTGGCTCCCCGGTGCCCCCGCAGCCAGGATCGTGATCGCGGCCGCCGAGGCAGCAAAAAGTCGGCGCATAGACATGGTGGGTCCCCTCCCCGTGACCGTCGAGAACCTCGCCCCCCAGCGACTCGACGTGCGACAAAGGTAGATCGCATTGGGACTTTTCGTCCGTGGAAATAACAAACTTGAGTTTCGTTGGGCGCCAATTAAACTCGACATGTCTGGAATGCCCGATTCATTCCATGCAATGGGTGAGAACGGTATCTGAAACGCCGGCGCTAACCCGAAACCATGCAACACCGACGGCGGCCAAGATGGAACGCAGAGCCCGCCCGCACCGGCAGTGCGGCCGTCCCTAGGAGCGGGGCCTCCGAGCGCCGGACGCCGCGAGCCTCACACTTTCGGCTAGTTGACCTTTGCGTGACATCGACGTGAATGCCGGTTCTGTCCGGGTTGTCACAGGAACGCCGCATACGATCGAGCGGTAGACCTGTTGGACACGAGACCTTGGGGGTACAGATGCTCGGGGCCACCCCTCAGACCCGCGGCATCCTCTTCGTCTGCACCGGCAACATCTGTCGATCGCCGTACGCCGAGCGTCGGCTCCGACAGCTGCTGCCCGATGCGGGCGTGCGGATCGAGAGCGCAGGAACCGGTGCCGTGGTCGGCTCCGGCATCGAGGACGAGACACGGGAGCAGCTGCGTCGGCTCGGGGCCGACGTCACCGACTTCCGCGCCCGTCAGGTCACGCCACAGCTGCTCGAGGGCGCCGACCTCGTCCTGACGATGACACGGGTCCAACGCGGCGAGGTGGCTCGCCTGCGCCCCGCGTCGATGCGACGGTGCTTCGCCCTCGGCGACTTCGCGGACCTGTGCCGGGGATCCAACTCCTGGCGGCCCATCGTGCCGGCACAGCCGTGGTTGGACCAGGTCGTCACAGAGGCCGCGGCCGCCCGCGGGACCGTCGCCCCGCGCGACCCGGGCGAGGTCGACGTCGTCGACCCCTACGGCCGCTCCGTCCGCACCCACGAGGAGGCGTTCGCCCGCATCGAGGAGCACCTCGACGCGGTGCTCATCACGCTGGCCGCAGTCGTCGGATCGTCGCGGACCGTCGGCTGACGCGGGGGCCAGCCGAACCGCCTCGGCGAGCGCGGCCCGGCGACCCGCCCGGTCGCCCCCCGGTCGCCCCACCGGACGGATGACCCGTGAGCCGACGGAGCCTCAGCGGTAGATCGAGTCGGCCGGACGGGCCGGCGCGTCCGTCGGGTACTGCTGCGGGGCCCCGGCCTGCGGCTCGGGCCCCTGGACGGCGTGGGCGGGCGGCGACCCCACGGCGGCCTGGCGGGCCGGCGCGGCGCCGCTCGTCGGGCGCGGGGTCACCAGGCCGACCGTCTCCTCGTCGGTGGCGACCGGGCGGCGGAACCGACGCGGTCCCGAGCGGTCCTTGGCGCGCTGGCGCTCGCTCTCGGGCCGGTAGTCGTACTCGTAGGTGCCGTAGCCGGCGCCGCCGTCCTTGGCGCGGACGCGGTTGAGGATGAGGCCGAGGATCGAGCCGTTGACGGCCTCGAGCGACTCGAGGGCGCGGCGCACGTGCTCGCGCTGGGCCACGCCCGCACCGACGACGACGATGGCGCCGTCGACGATCGTGCTCAGCACCGCCGCGTCGGTGACCGGCAGCAGCGGGGGAGCGTCGATGAGGACGTAGTCGAACCGCTCGCTGAGGTCCTCGACGAGCCGCTCCATGTTGGCCGAGCCGAGCAGCTCGGCCTGTCTCTTATACACATCTGACGCTGCCGACGACGGA